>JAOABV010000069.1 GCA_026418155.1 candidate division WOR-3 bacterium
GTTGGAAATATTGTATTTTATTAGATATAATAATAACGCACTGGCCATAATCAAATGCCCAACCGGCCCGTTTGCCCGAGAAGGTAAAGGATTAGACGACTTCATCATCTATCCTATTGAGAATCCAGAGGTTAAATCATTCGGTCACTTTAAGGACAATCAAAATATCTTTAGATTGGACGGTCAGAAGGATATGCCATCGGGTTGTCGAGGGGTATGCCCCCCGGCCTGCCCCCTGGCTTGTCGACCGGCTCACCTATTAGGTGGCCGAGAATGTCAGCCAAGTCTCTGGTTAAAAGGAAGTATAATTGAATTGATAACCGGGATTGTCTATTAACAAAAACAGCAGGAGCGAACATTAAAAAAGGACGGTAAAGAATATGCTTATCTTTAGTTTACAGAGTTTTCACTAATTTAAAAATCTGTTTCACATATCCATTATAACTAAATCTCATAAACTTTATAGTATCTCTTGGACACATTGCATGACAATATTTCGGAAAAGAATATACTAATCTTTAATTTGCAGAGTTTCCACAAACATTAACAATATCTCCCAAAATATTGCATGTACTTATCTTGCGCATCTGGACAAGAACAAATTTGAAAATTGTAAACTTTTGCAACCCTCTTATTTTTTTATTTATCAAAGAGGTCTGATTTATTTTTGTTAGTTATTAGTGTTTTCTTTATTCTGTAGCGAAAAGTTCTTTATTATGGATTTGATAAATTCAATCACTTTACTTTTTGCATTCAAAATCTCGGTGCTTAAATCTGAACTCATAGTAAATGATTTCGGTTGGATGCCCAGTAATGAGATTCGACAGTTATGTTGTTTCTTAATTAGTTCAATAGTTAAAGTCAAGGGCAAGGTATGAGTTGACATTAAACCATAGGCAATATCTTGGATTTCATTCTCTTCAAATAATTTATATTCACCAGGCTTGGCATCAAAATTACAAGCATCAACAAAAATTATCCAATCAGGTTTTTCGGCAACTGCTTTATCAATATAATTCTCCGGCGTGATACCAACATCAAAAATTGTAACATTATTTAAGTTATAAGTTTTAAGTTCCTCGGCAATCAAACTGCCAATCGCGTCATCTGAGCGCATTCGATTGCCAATACCAATTATCACTATATTCATCCTGAAGACAATTATTTATAAGATGATAGACTGATAGATTAGTCTTGAAATACAAAAATCTTTATCTCTTGGCATAACCGTTGAATGCGACTGCAGACATCTCAATACAAGCACCCTTGGGCAGTGCGCTAACCTGAACAGTTGCCCGGGCTGGATAATCTTTATTAAAATATTGAGCGTAAATGTTATTCATTTCCGCAAATTTACTTAAATCAGTCAGATATATTGTTATGCTGACAATATCATCTAATGAACAATTAATACTTTCTAAAATAGATTTAAGATTAGCAAAAATTTGTTTGGTTTCAGCAACTATACCACCTTCAACTAAATTACCGGTCTCAGGGGAAATACCGATTTGGCCTGAAAGATAAATCAAATTATCAACTTGAATCGCCTGACTATACGGTCCGATTGGTTTTGGTGCTTTTTCCGTGTATATGATTCTTTTCATTCTCCTATCTTACGCTTCCGTATTTTTTATGATGCAAGATTCCCTAATGCTAAAGAATACATTTTAGTCTCTTTGGTATCGGCTCGGGATAACATTACCACTGGTCTTTTTGCACCGATAATGATTCCGCAAATCTTGGCATTGCCCAAATATTGCAATCCTTTTCCTAAGATATTACCAGTGGCAATACTGGGAACAATAACTATATCAACATCGCCCGAGATTTTTGTATTTACCTTTTTAACTTTAGCCGCATACGGTGAGAAGGCAACATCTAAGGCTAACGGACCTTCAATTAAAGCATCACCAAATTCTCCCTGCTCACCCATACGAGTAATCACAGCCCAATCTAAGGTCTCTTGTAAATTTAGATTGATGCGCTCAATTGCTGACAACAGTGCGACTTTGGGTTTAGTTACGCCTAAAAATTTGGCAAGCGCAATACTATTGCGGACAATGTCAATCTTTCTTTTCAAATCAAGTTCAACATTAATGCCACCATCAGAAATAAAGATAATTTTATGATAACTGGGTAATTCTAATAGCGCGATATGACTTAATAATCTTTCTCCTCTTAAACCTAATCGCTCATCTAAAACACCTTTTAAGAAATTAGAGGTTGTTACCTGTCCTTTCATTAAAAAATCGCCTTTTTGCGCTACTTCTTTAACTGCTTGCGTAATTGATTCTTTCTCATCCGCACAGTGGTAAATTTCAAATTCGTTCTCAGGAATATTTAACTCTTTTAGTATATTGAGAATATTATCTTTGTTACCAAAAAGCACTCCAGTGGCAATACCCATCTTTTTGCTTTCGTAGATTGCTTCAATCGATGGTGGATCTTCAGCACAGGCAACAACGCACCTCTTGATTCCGCGTTTTTTTGCCATCTCAATCATTTCTGAAAAGTTTTTGAGCATATTTTAAACTAATATTAAATAATAGTTATGATAATATGATAATTAGAATACAAATTTTTCTTTTAATGTCAAGTAGTTTACGAAAAAGACCCCTTATAACCACTGATGACAAAAATATTAGAAGTACTCAGTAAATTCATAAGTAAAGATGACTATTTCATAGATCTTATATTAAAATACCTGATGTTTTGCACTCCAATCGGCGATGAAACAATATTTAGTGATATTCCAAAATCTTTATCTTCGCTTTTCCCACAATATTTAATACCTTTGCTTGTTCTTCTAACTCGCCTTCCGACAATTTAATATGAGTAGCATCTGCTGGGAATTGACCAAAAGTTGGGTCAACCATAATCCATTTTCTGAGATAGACTTTATTCCAAGCATGATAATAGAATTTACCATCAACATATACTAAACCCACACAAATCTGACAAGGAATTCCTGCAGCACGACTTAATGCGGTGAATAATACCGCATGTTCGTTGCAGTCGCCTTCTAAATTTTTCAAAACATCAAGTGCTGAAGGCAGAGATGCGGTTGCACGCTTTTGAATATTGGTGAAAACCCACTTCATTATGTTTTCCGTAATTTTAACAGCGTTAGTCTCTTGACCAATAATTTTGTTAATGGTCTTTTTAATCGCAGGGTCATCACTTTGAACATAAAGCGAAGGCTTTAATAGTTCTCTGTATTCAGTTATGGGCAGAGTCAAGTTTGAAGGAATTCTTTCAGGAGTTGTGATTTCAAGGATTAACGGTTGATTTTGAATTATACGCTGTGTTTCATCGGCGATGATTAAGTCAGATAAATTAGCATCTGTAAATTTTACTTTTAAATATTTTACCGCACGCGGGTTAGAGATTAATGTATCGACCGTAATTGAAAAAAGCGAAAGAATATCAATTTTGCCCAAAGATTCTTCTTGCAATAATGCTTGGTCGCGAGTTTCTTCAATCATCACCATTCCCGGAGGCGATACTTCTTTTTTACTGATGCCGTTTTCATCCAACCAGACAATTGTTTTCAATCCTAACATTTCGATTTCTACTTTATATAAATTATAATCTTTATCTACAATTGTAATTTGTTCTTTGCCTAAAAATTTAATCTTGGCATCAATCAAGGAAAGTGTGGTTGCATCAAAGACTTTAATCATTTGTTCTTTATTTATTGGTAATTTTTTCTTGATTGCAACTGTTCCTAATATTAGTGATGGGTATATTGGAAAGTTAGCATTTAATTGTGTTTTTTTTATTGCGCCACCACTGTTAACTTCAATATTTAATCTGCCATTATCAATTTGGCCGTTAGCACTAAATATACGATTTCTCGAATTAAAACTAAACTCAAAATCCTTAAGGGTATAATCACTGTGAAGTGTGCCCGAAAAGTTTGAGATGACCTGTTCTGGTTGTTCCATCATTTTTAGATTGATTTTAATCCGATTAATCAATTTGTAATAATCTTTGACTTTTTGTAAACGAGAAAAAGAATAGCCGATCTTTTCTTGTTTCAAATAGATACCCATCCATTGTTCTTCATTGAGAATTTTAGCAACATTATTTTTCGGCGGACACGATATAATTAAAAATAATAACAGAATCAGTGCTTTTATTCTCATATTACAAGCATAGTTGAAAATCTACTAAAAGTCAAAACATTTTGTGCTATCTATCGTAAAAGGATTATTTTGAATAATTTGTAATCAGAGTTTTGCAAAAAATAGACGCCGTTTTTGAGATTTTTTTCGGTGTACCAAATAAAGGGCGATTTTTTTTCTTTGATTAATTGACCAAATGCATTAAATATTTTTACTTGTGTATTACCGCAATTAATATAGCAATATTCTCTAACCGGGTTGGGGAAAATATAACATTTATAATCAGGTCTAAAATTTAAGTTGTTTTCCCCAATATCGGCCTGAGAATAACGAATTTCCACCGTATCAAAAATTGAGGTATTAACTAATGAGTCACCATAACAAAACAAATAATTCCAGTTGCTTAAATCATTATGTAGATACCGTTCAAAATAAGCGGTCATATAGCGACGACTGACTTTTTGCTGCAAAGCACGAGATATTAATGCAGTCCCACCATTTTCCCAAAAATAGGAATAATCCATAAAATATCCATGATTTGCTCCATATATAACTGCAAAGACTCCTGGGGCGGGAGCATTTTGCCAATATGCCTGTCGGACTTGTTGCCAGGGCGCAATATTATCAACTGAGCCAGCCAGAATCATTTTGGGTATTAGTAGATGTTCAGAATGAGTTGAAGGAGTTGTCTGAGGGCTGGCAAATGAGACGACTGCTCGAAGTGTGTCAACTAATTTAAAAGTATCTGCAGCTAATAGCGCAATTCCACCGCCCATACTATGACCGACAAATCCCCAATTAAAAGGATCCAATTTATTATAGAAAATATCGCCAATTACAAAGTTTCTATTTGCAGTCCAGCGCGCAGCATCTACCATTGAATGGGCTCTGGTATAATGTTCTGGTGTGGGGAATGGATTAGAAATTGTCGGTAAGACCACAATATAACCCCAACTTGCTAAGTGTTGAGCATAACTGTAATAGCGGTCAATTCCCATTTGATAACCATGACCGAAAATAACAATCGGACAAGGTACTGCTGATTGCGGTATTTGATTATTCGAGTCCGGATAATAAATTCTTGAGTTACTCATTATTTCATATTGACCAGGAATATGCTCAACCCGAAAAGAGACTGAATATCTACCAAGACTATCAAATATTGGAGATTGGGCATCAAGCAGAGAGCAAATGCCAATCAAGAAAAATAGATACTTTAATCGGAGCTTATGAATATAATTAAGCAGAGTCAACTTTATCATCTTAAATTTATTTCAGAGTCTTACTGTCCGTTAACTTTATCAGATTCTGAATTAGGTTTATTATCATATTTTTTATTTAATGGTTTTATAGTTCTATGATGAGAATATTGTGATTTTTAAGAAAAATAATTTTTAGCAAAAATGCCGAAGGAGGGAGTTGAACCCTCATGCCCTTGCGGGCGGCGGATTTTGAGTCCGCTACGTCTCCCAGTTCCGTCACTTCGGCAAATCTCTTTAATATATATAATATAACAACATTTTTAATGCAGTCAACATATTTAGCAAAGACCTCCGTACTGATCAGCATTATAGAATTCAATCTGAAACTCTTATAAGAAAATCTTAACTATCTACAATACTTTTATCTTATGGCTAATTTTATAGTTTTCGTTGATTGATAATTCGACAAATGTTTTATCGTATCTGTTAGGTATAAAGAATGGGTATTATCCAAACAGATATATTCTATTTCTATTGCTCCATTTATCATAAGTCTCTTTCAATATTTCTGACTACAAAAAAAACACTGAAAAACAATGACCAATCTTATTACGTTGATCGGTAGTGCTTAATCGTACCCAAACTTGTGGATAAACCATTTTTTTACTACTTGTACTACCAAGAGGTACACTCCAACAATTGTGAAAAGTACAGGAAAATATAAGGATGGCGGTTTGATAAATCCAAATGGTTTTGCCAGTGGAGAAAACGGAATCAACAGCCCAGTCGCGACTATGAATATCGAAGTAAACATTAAAAATTTGCTTGGTCTACTTTCAATAAAAGGAATTTTTCCGGTTCGGATAATATGTATAACCAATGTCTGAGTAATTAATGATTCAAGAAACCAACCAGTATGGAAAAGTTCTTGGTTATAAACTTTCGCCTTAAAAATAAAATATAAAACTGCGAAAGTAATGAAATCGAATATCGATGAAACTGGACCGAATGTTATCATAAATTTCTTTATTGAATCAACTTGCCAAGGACGAGGTTTGGATAAATATTCACTATCGACTTTATCAGTCGGAATTGCCACTTGGGATATATCATAAAGAAAATTGTTTAATAATACCTGAATGGGACGCATCGGTAAAAATGGCAAAAATAGACTTGCTCCCGTCATACTTATCATATTACCAAAATTGGAACTTGAACCCATTTTAATGTATTTAACAATATTACCGAATGTTTTTCTACCCTCGATAATACCATCTCTTAAAACCATTAAACTTTTTTTAAGTAAAATAATATCTGCCGATTCTTTTGCAATATCAACTGCATTGTTTACTGAAATCCCAATATCTGAGGCCTTTAATGCCAATGCATCGTTTATTCCGTCTCCCAGGTAGCCAACAATATGTTTATTTGCATGAAGCGCACGAATTATCCTTTCTTTTTGAATCGGAGAGAGCCGAGCAAATATATTGTTCTTTTCTACTAAATCTTTAAGTTCATCATCAGTTATTTTTTCAACTTGTTCCCCGGTTAATAATCCCATAACATCTAATCCAACCTCACTACAAATTTTCTTTGTAACTAATTCATTATCTCCAGTTAAAACTTTAAATTCAATACCCATCTTCTTAAGTGCCGCAATAGTTCTCTTTGCCGTAGGTCTTGGTGGGTCAAGAAATGCAACATATCCTTTTAGAATCAATTCCTTTTCGTCAGCTTTAGAATATAATGATTGTTTATTTATTATGTTTTTATAGGCAATAGCAAGGACTCTAAATCCTTGAGCGCTCAAACTATCATATTCCTCTTTTAAGTCTGCTAATATCCAATCGCCAATATCTAATATTACGCCTTCCAATTCATATTTAGTACATCGCTTAAAAATTTCTTCAGGCGCGCCTTTAGCAATGAGCATATGTTGACCATTGACTTCAACTACAACTGACATTAATTTTCGTGAAAAGTCAAATGGTATTTCATCAACCTTTTTGTATTCTTTTACTAACAATTTTTCATGTCGTAAAATTGCTTGGTCTAATAAATTTTTTAAACCGGTTTGATAGAAACTATTAATGTAAGCATATCTAAGAACATCTTCATTTTCTCGCCGAGCAACATCACAGTGATGTTCTAAGATGATACGGTCTAAAGTAAGTGTCCCAGTTTTATCTGTACAGATTACATCCATTGCACCTAAATTCTGAATCGAATTGAGCCGTTTCACAATTACTTGTTTTTTAGCCATTGCGATTGCACCTTTGGAAAGATTGATTGCGACAATCATTGGTAACATTTGTGGGGTTAAGCCAACTGCTACTGCTAACGAGAAAAGTAAGGCTTCAATCATATTATGTTTAAATATGGTATTGATAAGAAATATAACTGCAATTAATATCAGCATCGAACGAATCATTAATATTGTAAATTGATGAATTCCTTTTTCGAAACTTGTTTGTATCCGTATCGTCGTTAATTTCTGTGATAATTCGCCGAATTGAGTTGCAATACCAGTTTTAATCACAATTCCGACTCCGCTACCACTGACAACACTTGAACCCATAAATGCAATATTAGTAAGTTCGGAGATCGAATGGTTTGCTGGTAGAATTGGTTCGCCAATTTTTTCAACTGGAAAAGATTCGCCGGTTAAAGTTGACTGGTTGACGAATAAGTCTTTGCAAGATATTATTCGCAAATCAGCCGGTATAATATCGCCGGCGGATAAATTCACGATATCCCCCGGTACAATCTCTGTGATTTTTACTTCCTTCAGTTTTCCGTTTCGGCAAACAGTTGCTGTTGTCTGAACTAATTCGCTCAACTTCTCTGCTTCTTTTCCGGCACGGTATTCTTGACTAAATGAAAGACCCACACTCATCATCGCCATCAATATAACCAAAACTGCAGAAATTTTTTCACCAAAAAAAATTGAAAATACCGCAATTACTAATAACACAATAACTAAAGGATTTAAAAATTTTTCCAGAATTTTAATTACTATTGACTTTTCTTTTTTGTGAACCGGCTCATTGTATCCATAGATTTCAAGGCGTTTTTGGGCTTCAAGATCAGTTAATCCCTTAATTGATGTTTGTAACTTTTCAAAAATAAAATCCGGGGTGGTTCGGATATAATCAAAATCGATAACTTGTAATTTTTTGTCCATATTTATTTGATATTCATCTGATTAAGAAACTCTTTTACTTTAATTAATGCTTTTGCTCGATGGCTAATCTTATTTTTTTCTTCCGGTGATAATTCGGCAAATGTTTTATCAAAGCCATCAGGTATAAAGACTGGGTCATAGCCAAAGCCAGACTCGCCTTTCGGTTTGTCGGCAATTACGCCCGAACAAACTCCTTCAAATATCTTAAGAGGAAGATTATAAGAATCAGGAAGCGCTACTGCACAAACGCAGCGAAAACGTGCTTGGCGATTTGCAATACCTTCTAATAGTTTTAGGAATTTTTTCACATTATCTTGATAGGTTGCT
>JAOABV010000070.1 GCA_026418155.1 candidate division WOR-3 bacterium
GACTGCCGAATGTCTCATTAATCTCAACTGCGATTTTTAATCCTCGGTTTAATAACACTAAAAATAACCCCAGAATCAAAATACTCCCAATAAAACCAAATTCTTCTCCAATTGCTGAGAACATAAAATCAGTATGTAATTTTGGTAAGAAATAATATTTTTGTTTACCTTCACCTAATCCTTTGCGCAATAATCCTCCTGAACCAATAGCAATTACTGATTGAATCTGTTGGTATGTCGGACCTTGTTTGAATTTTTCATAACGAAGTTTTGCATGGGGAATGAAAGTAATTGATACCCACAAAACAATTATGCCGAAGACTATCGTTAATAAAATATATTTTAACTTTACGCCACTAATGAAGAAAATTAATAATGCCGAAAAAATTACAATTACGCTTGTACCGATTGCCGGTTGCAACAGAAGTAATACAACTACCAAACCCACAACCGTAAATGGAAAAAAATTAGATTTTAGATAATTTCGCATTAACCAGACAATTTTATTAATTAAAAAGTGCTGATTTTTTCTTATCACCGAAGTATCATTGGCTGAGAAACAATTGGCATTAAACCCTTTTCTCTTTTTTTCTTCATCTTTAGATTGACGATTAGCAAAATAACCTGCTAACCAGAAGACTAAGATATACTTTGCAACTTCGGCAGGTTGAAATTGAACAGAAAACCACTTTGCTTTTGTCCAGCGTTTTGCCCCGGAAACTTTTTTTCCAGTAACCAAAGTGAAAATTAAAACTAAAATTGCCAGCACTAATAATACATCCTTAATTTTCTTTTTATAATAATGATACGGAATAAAACTTGCTACTAACAATGCCATAAAACCAATTAAAATACGAACCAATTGGTCTTTTAGATAACTAAATCCAAATTGTATCGTAACTGAATAGACCATCACTAAACCGGTCATTGTCAATATAACCGTGGTTAATAAAAGAACCATATCTATTGATTTTTTACTTATATGATTTGACCAGATATGCCTTAACCGTTCAAATAAATTTGCAAACCGCGAAGGCCGGTTCCGATATCTCAAATTAATCTCTTGAAAATGACAACTGTAATTTCGATGGCACAATTTCTTCATTTCGTTAATCTAAATGGCCTTATCCGTTTTATAAAATCAATTATTTTTATTGTTCTTAATAGCATTTTACTTAATTTTCTAGCACAATTTTTTAACAATCATTTTAAAAGCATTTCCGCGTTCTTGAAAATCATTAAAAGCATCGAAACTGGCAAATCCCGGTGAAAATAAAATCAAATCACCACTAACTGCTTTACTTTTTGCTAACATTATTGCTTCTTCAAGCGAATTGGCTATTGAATAATTAAAAAAATGTTTTGCTTTTAGCATTTCCGCAAGACGCTGGCGGTTTTCGCCGAAAAGCACTGTCCACTTAGTTTTATTTGCAATGGTACTAACATAATCTTTGACATTAAGTCTTTTTTCAGCACCACCAGCAATAAGAATAATTGGTTCAGAGAAAGCATAGAGCGCAGCTGTGCCTGCGGCGGGATTGGTGCACATCGAATTATTAATATATTTCACTCCATCAATAGTTCGAACATATTCCAAACGATGTTCTAACCCGCTAAACCGTTTCAATATCTTGACAATCGACTCGTTATCAATCTTTAAAATCTTTGCTGCGGTAATTACCGCCAAGACGCTATCTAAATAATGGTCGCCCGGTAATTTTATATCCTGACGAGCACAAATTTTTTCCTTTTGAAAATACAAATAACCATCATCAAGATAGGCGCCTTTAACTCTATGAAAGCGAGAAAAATAAAAAACTTGGGCCCGAATATTCGTCTTGTAATTCATAATTATTTTATCATCAGCATTAATAATTGCGTAATCTTTAACCGATTGATTAGCAAAAATTCTAAATTTAATTTCACGATATTTTTTCAAAGTCCGATGTCGATTCAGATGGTCGGCTGTAATATTTAGAATTATCGCAATGTGCGGATGAAAGTAAAAAGACCTTTCTAATTGAAAACTTGATACTTCAATTACATAATAATCCTTTGGCTGTTGAAATAGCGCTGAAGCAAAAGGCTCTCCTGGAGCTAAATTACCGCCGTAGAATGTATCTTTTCCTGCAGTCGTTAATATTTTACCCAATAACACCGTTGCAGTTGACTTACCATTTGTACCTGTGATGGCAATAATTATTTTTGATTTACCAGCAACCTTATCTTTGGCAGAATGTGATAATCGGTTAATTGTCTTTTCAATTATCGATGAGGTAAAATCAATCTCATCGATTACCGGAACTCCTCTTCTTTCAAAAATCCTTACAATTTGATTTTGAGGACCAATCCCAGGACTACAAATTACCAGTTCTATCTGATTAGCTATCTGTGATGCTGTCTGATTAGTCATAATCTGACAATTAGGTTTATTAATAAGTTCTTTTATCTCGCTATTTTGAAATACTTCGGGATTATCATCGTAAACATATACAAATTTTCCTCTTCTTAACAGATACTTGGTCACTAGTTTACCGCAGCGCCCTAAACCAATTACTGCAAAATAGTGCGCAGTATCAAATTTTGAATTTTGTCTCGTAATTTTTTTAAATTTTAGATTGATCCGACTCATCTTATTTTCAAAGTTGAAATGGCTAAAAGTGCTAATAAGATACCTGTTATCCAAAACCTAACTACGATTTTAGGTTCGGGCCAACCGCATAATTCACAATGATGATGCAGTGGTGCCATTCGAAATATTCGTTTACCTCGAGTCATATGAAAATAGACAACCTGGATTAATACTGATAACCCTTCAATAACAAAGACACCGCCAATTAGAATTAGTAAAAACTCCTGTTTCGCAATAATTGCGCAATAACCGATAATTGCACCTAACGGTAACGAACCAGTATCGCCCATAAAAATTTCCGCAGGGAAAGTATTAAACCATAAAAATCCCAAACAGGCGCCCATTATAGCAAAACAGAGAATTGTCATTTCGCCGGCATTAGGTATAAAAAGGATATTAAGATATTCGGCTAACTTGACGTGGCCCGCTACATATGATAGTACGGCATAACTTCCTGCGGCAATTCCTAATAAGCCAGTCGCCAAACCGTCTAAACCATCTGTAAGATTTACTGCATTGGATGAAAGTACAATTACCAACATTATAAACGGTATATAAAAACTTCGAAAATCAATCAGAATGTTTTTAAAGAATAAAAAATTAGTGACTGTTTTGTATTTTGCATCCATTGGCGAAAAATATAAAATCAAACCGACAATTGCTGCAAGTAGCATTTGGAAGACAAGTTTAGTTCGTTTATTCAAACCCCGTGGTTTTCCTTTGCGGACTTTCTGATAATCATCCCAAAACCCCAATAAACAAAAAGAAACCATAACAAAAATACTTAACAAAATATATCGGTTAGTTAAATCAGAAAATAATAAAGTAGCAATAATAATAGCCAAAACTATAAGGATACCCCCCATCGTCGGTGTTCCCGCTTTAATTTGATGCCTTTGGGGAACTTCATTTCGTATATTCTGGCCCAATGCCATATTGCGTAGTTTCTTAATCGTCCATGGTCCGACAAAAAGCACAATAAAAAGAGCAATCACTCCCGCATACGCTGCTCGAAATGTAATATAGCGAAAAAGGTTAAATAGAATAAAATAATCTTTTAAAGGATATAATAAATGGTAGAGCATAATTATTCCTTATTAATTACACATTTTTATCTTGGGCATATTGCCTTGTTTTTTTAAAAAATTCTCAACAACTTCTTTATCAGAAAACGGAATAATTTTTTCCCGAATAATTTGGTAATTTTCATGCCCTTTACCAGCAATTAGTATAACATCGTCCTTTTGGGCTAATGATAGCGTGTGGCAAATTGCTAATTCTCTGTCAACAATAACCTCAAAATTAATTTTTGTAATTCCCTTCTTAATATCCTCAATTATCTTTATTGGGTCTTCATTACGGGGATTATCTGAGGTAATTACTACCCAATCTGCAAGTTCAGTTGCAATTTTGCCCATACCCGGCCTTTTTAAGCAATCACGATTACCACCACATCCAAACACTACAAACAAACGACCTTGGGTAATTTTTCTCAAAGATTGAATAGCTACTCTGAGTGCATCTTCAGTATGAGCATAATCAATATAAACTGTAAATCCACGCCCAGTTTCGATTTTTTCTAATCTTCCAGGTATAACCTTTAAGGCTTCAATACCCTTAGCAATCAAATCATTCGGAACTCCTATGACCTTTGCCGATGCGAATGATGCTAAGATGTTATACACATTATGTTCGCCAATTAGTACCGTGTGTATTTTTGAGTTTTCAGTTTTAAGTTTTGAATTAAGTCCAGTATCAACATTTGACTTTACGACAATTTCTGTTCCCTCTTGACTTATCTTAGTAATTTCTCCATAAAAGTCACTATCTTTATTTCTTAGTGAGTAACCAATAACTTTAGCATGTGTAGAACTTATTATCTTTTTAGAAAAACTATCATCTAAGTTCACTACTGCCGACGCCTCCGCGCTAAGAGACTCAAATAATTTTAATTTGGCTGCTGCATAGGCTTGACGGCTGCCGTGAAAATCTAAATGGTCGGAAGCAAGATTTGTAAATACTGCAACTTTAAACTCAAGACCATAGGTTCGCTCTAAGGCTAAAGCATGAGAAGACACTTCACTCACACAATACCTAATATTTTTAGAAACCAAATTGGCTAAAAATGAAACCAAATCTAAACTTTCTGGTGTTGTATTTGCTGCTGGAAGCCAATTATCGCCATCAAAATAACTAATTGTCCCAATTAAGCCAACCTTTTCGCCCCAGCGTTCAATAATTGATTTAATTAAATAAGAAGTTGTAGTTTTTCCGTTGGTGCCTGTAATACCAATCAGATTAATTTTTTGTGAAGGAAAATTAAAAAAGCGATTGGCCACAATCGCTAAAAATCTTCTGGGATTCTCTGTATAAATACCGCTTACATTGTACTTTTGAGTAATCTTATTAAGTAGTTCAATATCATCCGTTGCAATTGCTACCGCCCCGTTTTGAATTGCTTGCTCGATATAAATCTTTCCTGATGTTTTATAACCTGTGATTGCAACAAATAAATCATTAGGTTTTGTCTTCTGCGAATTGACAGAAATACCGGTAATCACTTTCTCTTGTCCTACCAATTGAACAGGTAGACCTTGAACCAACGATTTTGTTGTTACTGCCATATACAACGCATCAAAAAACAAATTATCCGAAATACTACTATCTTCATATTAATCGATTTTTCATAAACGATAACGCTCAGTTTTTTTTGATTTTACATTTACTGATCTTTTCATTTTTGGTTTACTGTATGCGCTAATTCATTAGTATATTTTATCCGTGCAGCAATTTCTTGAAACGCAGGACAAGTAGTTTCGCCAGCAAAACGAAAAAGTTGTGGTTCGTCAATCAATACCGCAATTAAAAATTTTGGCTTCTCTTGAGGAAAAAATCCGACAAAAGTCATTATTGATTTAGTCGCTGAGTAAGTTCCATTCGGTTCAATTTTTTGTGATGTTCCGGTTTTGCCACACACTTGACAATCTGTTAAGCTCGCAGCTTTACCGGTACCCCTTATTACAACTTGCGCTAGGATATTTTTGATAATCTCTGCATTCTTTTCGCTCATTACGCGACGGATAATCTTTTTTTGTCCTTGATAAATAATTTTGCCTTCTTTTATAATCTTCTTAACAATATACGGCTTGAGTAATAGTCCATTATGGGCAACCGACAAATATGCAGTCGCTAATTGGATTAAGGTTACACGCAATCCTTGACCAAAAGAATTATTAGCTAATCTTAAAGGAGATAATAATTCTGGTCGATCAAGATAACCATTTGCTTCTCCTGGTAATTCGATTCCGGTAGGTAAACCGAAACCGAATTTTCTTGCCATTAAATAGAATTTTTCTGCAGAAATTTCTTGCGATAACAGTGATACGCCGATATTTGACGATTTAGCAAACATGTCATAAAAATCGACAATGCCATTATTATGAACATCTTTTATCTTTCGATTAGAAATTTCAATATAGCCTTTAGAAACATCCCATTTTTTTAAGAATAGATATTCATGAGGCAATTCTTCTAATGCTGTAGCACAGATAACCAGTTTAAAAACCGAACCGGGTTCAAATTCATCACTAATAGCCGACATTTTCCACAGACTTTGGTCTGAATCCATAAAATTGTTCGGGTCATAATCAGGATAATCTACCAAGGCTAAAACTGCTGCGTCTTGAGCATCAAGAATTACCACTGAACCTCGCATCGCCTTAAGATTCTCAACATATTTCCTTAGTGTCTGATAAGCAATTTCTTGCATATCTAAATCGATTGTCAAAACCACATCACTGCCAGCAATTGGTCGTCTAATCGGATAAGATGGCCAAACATAATAGTTTCCAATGGCATCCTTTTGTTTCAAAATCCAACCCGGTTCACCACTCAAAACTTTATCAAAATAATTTTCAATACCGGCTAAACCATGTTCTTTGCCCGTAAAACCAATTATACTGGCAGTTATTTCGGAAAAGGGATATATCCTTTTTTGAGCATCGTTGACCACAACACAATTGGCAAATCGACGCTGTTTCAACACTTCTTTTAATTTTAGTGCACTATTATATTCGATTTGTTTTGCAAAAGTAAAATATTCTTTGCTTCGGATTATTTTGTTAATAATTTCCGATTTTTCGCCAATTTCAAAAACACTCAATATCTCAGCGACACTATCAGCACTACGAACATATCTCGGGTGCACTGAAACCGTCGCCGACAATTGACTAAAGGCCAAAGGACGATACTTGGAATCTAAGATACGTCCCCTTTCCGCAATCAAAGTATCTTTCTGCCAGTGTTCATTTCTTGCCAACTGCTCATATTTACGATATTGAACAACCTGAATAATAAATAGATAAATTAATAATCCAGTAAGTGTCATTGATATTATATATTTAATTAATTTTATACGCTTGGCGGTACTAATCATCTTTCACCGTCGGATTCGAGGGCATCTTTCCCGCACTAATCTGATTTTTTTCATTATTATTGGTGGTATTGGGTCGAGGATAAGTTAAGCCTAATTTTACAGCCGTTTTTTCTAAATTAGCAAATAGAAAAATTCGATTTTTTTCTCCTTCTAATTTCAAAACTTCGTCTTTACGCATTTCGAGTTCTGTTTCTAACTGACTAATCTCTTGCGTATAAATAATACTCTGGCGATGCTGTATTAAATATAAGATAAAAAATATTGCCACCAAAATAATTAGTGCAATTTTTTTCATTGGTAATACTCTTGTTTTTCCGCAGCTCTTAGCCGAGCACTATGTGCCGCTGGGTTAAATTTGATTTCTTTTAGAGTTGGTCGCACAGGTTTTTTCGTGAGTACCTTTAGTCGAAATTCTTGATGATTCTGCGCCAAGGTCCGAAAAGTATTCTTAACAATCCGGTCCTCTAAAGAATGGTATGCAATGGTCACAATACGTCCACCATCCGATAAAATCTTAATTGCACAATTGAGACCATGCTGGATATTTTCTAATTCCTGATTCACTGCAATTCGTAATGCCTGGAAAATTCGGGCAAATGTCTTCTTAATTTTATAAGATGGAATAATTTGCTGAATAATTTCGACTAAATCATAAGTTGTATTAATTCTATCTCGGTTACGATACACCTCTTGGGCAATTTTATGGGCAAAGCGCTCTTCACCAAATTCTTTAAAGATTTTTTTCAATGCTTGTGGGGAACTGTTTTGGATAATATCTTTTGCGGTTGGTCTAAGATTTTGGTCAAAACGCATATCCAAAGGACCATTTTCTTTATAAGAGAAACCTCTTTGACCTGAAGTCAACTGATGATACGAAGCACCAAAGTCGAATAACACGCCTTGAACCGAATATTGAGGAAACTTCTGCACAACTTCATTTATTTTTATATAATTCATCTTAAAAAGATAAAGATTCGAATAGTTTTTCAGACGATTCTTGGTATAATTAATTGCCTCAAGGTCACAATCTAAACCGATAACAATACTATTTTTCTCTGGCAAATGTTCTAAAATTGCTTGGGTATGACCACCGCCTCCAACAGTAGCATCAATATAAAGAGACGGTATTTTAGAATTTAGTTGTTCAGTCATAAGATAATGTATTACTTCATCCACCATTACTGGTTGATGAAAGACGGATTCTTTTTTACCAATCTCATTATTCATTTCGAGGTTTTCAAACAACTATTCATATGATGAAATTAAGATAAAATAATCGTTCGCTAGTGCCAAAAAGTATGATTGTAATCAAAAATTTGCGGATATCCCTACTCATTGCGAGTATCCTCAATTCCAGGAAACTTAAAATTCTTACTATAATTCAGATACTCGTTGATTTTCTCTAAATCGGATTGATGCCGAGATTCAGCAATCTTACGATACTCTTCAAAGATTTGGGGATTCCAAATCTCAAAATAATTACCAACACCAGCAATCACGACCTCACCACCAGATATATTGGCATATTTTAAATAACGCGAAGGGATAAGAATTCTGCCTTGGTCATCTAATTTAACAAATTCGACATTACCTTCTAAAT
>JAOABV010000071.1 GCA_026418155.1 candidate division WOR-3 bacterium
GGTGAGTGTAGCTCAATTTGGTTAGAGCACCTGACTGTGGCTCAGGATGTTGCCCGTTTCGGGTCACTCACCCTTAAAAAATAATGTATTATGTCTATGTGTTAAAAAGTATGAAGGATAATAAACTTTATACTGGCTATACAGAAAATCTAATGAAGCGTATTGAACGACACAATCTCGGCAGGGTCAAATCGACCAAGCATCGCAGACCGTTTAAACTCATCTATGCTGAAAGTTATGCCAATAAATCCGAAGCAATCTCAAGAGAAAAATATCTCAAATCTCTTGAGGGCAGAATATGGCTGAAGAAACAAATTTCTATGGTGAGTGTAGCTCAATTTGGTTAGAGCACCTGACTGTGGCTCAGGATGTTGCCCGTTTCGGGTCACTCACCTTTAACTTGATAGCAAAATAATGATTATAAAAATTAATTTCTATGGTAAATGTAATCTAAATTACTTAGAACATTTGAATACATCTATGGATGTTACCGATTCTGCTTACTCACTATTGCGCCCGTAGCTCAATCGGATAGAGCGCCGGGCTTCGAACCCGTAGGCTGCGCGTTCGAGTCGCGCCGGGCGCGCTAACTTTATAATGCAATTGGTAATATACTCATTATGACTTACACCCCGCTAGCTCAACTTGGCAGAGCAACGGATTCTTAATCCGTGGGTTGAAGGTTCAACTCCTTCGCGGGGTACATTAAAAATATTAAATATTAAAAATCAAAAATTAAATACTACTTGTATTTATTAGTCAGGAGTTTTTATGGAAGAACTAAAATCTAATTTAGAGAAAAACAATTTATTACAATCTCAACTAACCCGTATTCAATCTCTCATTGATATAATTTATCTTGTCAATGTTACCTGGTTATATGTCTTCTCTCTTATCTATCCATTATTTGGTATTATATTTGGGGTAATAATATCTCAGGGAAGTATCTCTCAATATGGCCAAAAAATCGGTCGGACTTGTTTGATTTTAGGGGTCGTCAATCTTGTACTGCTTATAATTTCTGTAGTTATCTTTATTGCTTTAGGCGGAGTCTTATCTAAATTAATTCCATATAGCATATGAGTATCTTCCTAACATTTCTTCTCTTTTTGAACACGCCATTTTATCGGGCTCCAATTAAAGAAGCCTTTCCAAAAGTTGATAATAATTTAATCTGGGTCTATTTCACTGATAAAGGGTTTAGGTCGGTGTCAGAATACGAAAACATATTACAAAATTACTCTCCCCCATTAAGTGTTGATGCGTTGGAACGAAGGTTAAATTTTATGGGACAATCTTTAGATTTTGATGATTTGCCGGTATATCAAAAATATATTGATGAAATTATTGGTCTCGGTGCAGAGTTACGCGGTATTTCTAATTGGCTCAATGCTGCCAGTTTTCGCATATCTTCTCTGCAAATATTAGAAAAAATATTTAATTTGCCTTTTGTCTATAATATAACTCCACTTAGAACTAATTCTGTAGAAATATTAGACCGCATTTCAATTTCCCAGACAGATAAGAATGCAAAAAAACGAAAAGAAGACACTACCTCTTATCGTGTTTTCTATGGTCTTGCCTATGACCAGAATGCAATGTTGGGTGTGCCACCAGTGTTTCATCGTGGCTATAGCGGTTCTCGGGTAAAACTGGCAATCTTTGACACCGGCTTAAAAAGAAAACACAATGCAGTAAGGAATCTAAAAATCTATAAAGAACACGACTTTCTGGCACCTGATGACTTCTATAAACAAGATATTTCGGGTAGCATTTCTAAAATCGATAATTTAAGCAATATTAGTTTAATAAAATCACCGCAACTTATAAAAACTAACCAAAACCGATTATTACTTATCTATTCTGCAGACTCTTTTAGATATTCTACGCAACACCGCGGAGTCTTTTATAGTTACAGTAATAACCAAGGTCAAACCTGGTCTAATGCTAAAAACATCTACTTTACACCAACGCATAATATCTCAATTCAAACAATTTCTTATGCTTTGAATGGGTCTAAAACTTTTTTAGCCTGGCAGGACTTACTTCCTCAAGCACCTACTTTACCTATACCCAGAATTTATTTCGGATATTTTGTTGATACAACTTGGAACTCCTTAAGTGCTCCAATCCTAACAGGTAAAAATCCCAACATATTTGCAAAAAATAATTATTTATATCTTGTCTACACTAATCCTGATTCGATATTACTATTTGATAAATCTTATACCTCTAATCTTCAGTTCACAAACCCAATTGCCGTCAATATTTTCAATGAACCAATAATAAATCCTTTAATTATCGTGGACTCAGTTGTTAATATTTTTGCGATTGGTGTAAAATCCCATAGAATTTATCAATTTCAATCTTTCGATAACGGTTTCACTTTTCAACCACTACCCTTTGTTGACACTACTGCCAGTGCAATTCAAGTTCAATCTTTAGGCGACACAATTTATTTATTATATAAAGATTATACCTCAATACCATATACAAAACTTTCGCTCAAAAAATCAATTGACCAAGGAAATACCTGGAGCACGAAAATCGCAGTTACTGATAATTTAACTACCTTAGGTGATTTTGCTTTTATTTTAAGCGGTGATACTATTTTCATTACTTATGAATCCCAAGGTAATATTTATTTGACGAAATCTACAGATTTTGGCAACACATTCAGCCCTTCTTATATTATTACTCAGGATTTTTCTTATTGTCCACGAATTAGTATTTTTAACAACCAACCCTTTATACTGTGGTACAAGCATGGTGATGAAAACACTGACTATGAACAAGGTGAAGACCACATTGAACAGCCAAATCATGGCACGCGAATGGCATCAATCATTGCTGGGTATCAACCTAATTCAATGGTGGGCGTGGCACCAGGTGCTGAACTGTTAATTGCTAAAACTGAATTGTATCGGGCAAAAACCGGTGATACGGTTGAAATCACTTCAGAAGAAGATAATTGGATTCAAGCCTTGGAATGGGCAGAAAAAGAAGGTGCTAAAATTATTTCCAGTTCCTTAGGCTATCGTAATTGGTACATTGACAGGGATTTAGATGGTAAAACAATTCCCATTTCAATTGCTGCTGGAATTGCAGCTAAAAGAGGCGTTGTTATTGTCAGTGCAATGGGAAATCGGACTTCGGCTTTTCCTTGGCCAAGTCGTTATATTGTTGCGCCTGGCGATGCTATTGGAATCATTACTGCTGGCGGAATTACAAAATCATTACGGCCTTGGCGCGGAACCGGCCTTGGACCAACGATTGACGGTAGAACTAAACCCGATTTAGTGGCACTTGCAGATACGGTAATTGTTGTTGCTCCAGACTCCACCAATAATATTTATGAAGGTAGTATTGGCACATCTTGTGCAACCGCATTAATTGCTGGATGTTGTGCTTTAATTTGCGAGGCACACCCAGAATGGAATGCCGATTCAGTAAAAAACGCCCTTTTTGCTACAGCAACACATTTAGGCGAATCAATTCCTAATGACACTTTCGGCTATGGTGTGCCTAATATCGATTCGCTCTTAAAACTATATCCGCCCAAAAGACCGGAATACCAAAAAGACCGAATGGCTGAACCTTTTCCAAATCCTTATATTCCTTCAAAACACGGTAACATTTATTTTCCCTTATTATTAATGAATAAACCAGTAAATCCTCAAATTCGCATTTACACATTAAATGGCGAATTAGTTAAAACCTTAAAACTAAATCCTGATTATCTGAAATCTCTTGGCAGATATGGTGTTGAAGGTGACAAAACCGAGTTAGAAAAAATCGGTGCATTTTGGAATGGAAAAAATGAATCAGGAAGACAAGTTGGTGCTGGTCTCTATTTTGCTGTTTTACAAACGAGTTGGGGCTACGATGTAACTAAGTTTGCGGTTATTCGTTAAACTTGACAAATTGCAAGAATCAATTATCATAGTATTAATCCAGCGTAGCTCAATGGTGGAGCATCCGGCTGTTAACCGGAGGGTTGCAGGTTCGAGTCCTGCCGCTGGAGTTTCTTGTTAAAAAATAATACGGCAATATTTAACTTACTTATAAAACTATTGAAATAAATTCAGGTCTTTTATTAATAAAGTGCTTTGGAAAAAATGGGGGCAACTATTTAATTTATAAGTAATTAGTACAATACAGACCCGTTTTTGATTGTTATCAACTTATTTAGGGATTTGTTAAAAAATAAGAAAGAAATAGTAGGTGTCAAAACAGATATAATGCTATTTTGTGGCTAAACACAAAAAAATCATGAAATTTTGTTAGCATATGGTAGCGTCAAGAATTTTGTGTAATTCCTTTTTTTCTTCCATAAGGCTTACTTCCAATTGTAATTAAACTCATAAAATGTATAGTATCTCTTGGACACATTGCAAATTATAGTTGACATTATATGACTTTTTTGTATACTTCTTATTATAAATGAGTAAATATAAATTAATAAAATTAATCCCTTTATAAAATCTATAATTATGAATCTTATTTTATGAAACAGCAACTCTTTAAGGCATCGCAAAAATTATTAGAACAGTATCGGCTAACAATCAATACTATTCCGCATGCTGTTTTTATTAGCGATCCTAAAAATCAAATACTATTTTGGAATAAAGCCTTTGAGAAACTTACCGCCAAAAATCCCAAAGAATTTCCATCACTGCGTTGTTGGCAAATTATTCACGATCTAAAGAGCCGTCCCCAAAATTGTCTTGAACTGGTTGCCAAAAAGACGAAGCTCCCAAAATCTGCTGAAATTGAAATTAATCGGCGATGTTTTCAAGCAATGGCAACACCGATATTTGATGAAAACAATAAGTATACCGGTTCGGTTCATATTCTATTTGATATTACCCAACAAAAGCAACAAAGTGACGCATTAATCCGTAGAGAAAAGATATTAGAAGCAGTAGCAATTGCTGGTGAACTTTTTATTAAAACTAAAAATTGGCAGTCTGTAGTCCCAAAAGTTTTGGCATTAATTGGTAAAGCATCTAAAGTTAGTCGAGTCTATATCTTTGAAAAACACCTTTCATCTAAGGGCAGATTATTAGCCAGTCAACGCTTCGAATGGGTGTCAAAAGGCATTACTCCCCAAATTAATAATCCCTTAATGCAGAATTTAGATGTAATTAAGGCCGGATTCGGTAGATGGGTAAAAATTTTAACTAAAGGCGCACCGGTCTATGGATTAGTAAAAGACTTTCCAGTAAAAGAACAGAAAATTCTTTCCGCACAAAGTATTCTGTCAATTGCCGTTGTTCCAATTTTTGTAGCGAAAGATTTATGGGGTTTTATCGGTTTTGATGAATGTATCAACGAACGCACTTGGACTCAAATTGAAATTGACACATTAAAAGCACTTGCCAGCCTAATCGGAAGTGTAATTGAAAACGCTCAAAAAGATAAAATTTTGCGCGAAAGCGAAGAGAAATTTCGTAGTTTAGTCAATAATTTAAACATTGGTGTATATCGTAATACTCCTGACCCTAAGGGAAAATTCATTGAAGCCAATCCATCATTGTGTCGGATGCTGGGTTATAATTCCCAAGAAATCAATAAGTTATCAGTTACTGACTTTTATCAAAATCCCCAAGAACGAGAAAATTTACTTACTAAAATTAAAAAATATGGATTTTTGAAAGACGAAGAAATTCATTTGAAAAAGAAAGATGGCACACCGATAGTTGCGCAAATCACTGCCCGTGCCCATCGTAATCTGAAAGGCGAAATTAACTGGATTGACGGCGTAATTGAAGATATTACGGAGCGCAAAAAAATTGAGCAACAAATCGCTGAAAGCGAAGAAAAATACCGGACCCTGATCGAAATGTCACCGTATGCGATTGCAGCTCACAGTGAAGGCAAAATTATCTTTGTCAACCAATCAGCCGTGAAACTATTGGGCGCTAAAAGTCCCCAGCAACTAATTGGAAAGCCAGCATTAGATGTTGTCCATCCTGATTACCGAGATTTTGTTAGAAAACGAATCCAAAAAATGCTAACAACAATGAAACCCGCGCCAACGGTTGAAGAAAAATTTGTTCGATTAGACGGTTCTGTAATTGATGTTGAAGTTTCAGCAAGGCCATTTATTTATCAAAATAAACCGGCAATAATGAATATTGTCAGTGATATCACCGCCCGAAAAAAAGCCGAACAAGAACAGCAACAAAAAATTGAGCAAACAATTCGTTTCCAAGAAACTTTATTAAAACTATCAAAACAGAAATTTATTGATTTTAATAACGCCGTTAAGACGATACTCAAAACTGATGCCCAAACAATCGATGTGGCACGAGTAAGTTTTTGGCAATTTTCTGAGGATAAAAAGAAACTAATTTGTCAAGACCTGTATTGGAAAAGTAAAGATACATACGAGAAAGGAATGGTGCTTTCTGTTGATAAATACCCCAATTATTTTAAGGCACTGAGAAAAGGAAGAGTCATTGTCGGTAATGATGCGCGAAAAGACAATCCTACCCGAGAATTTGCTAAAGACTATCTAATTCCGTTACATATTACTTCAATGCTGGACGCACCGGTTCGGTTGCACGGAAAAGTTGTTGGTGTTGTTTGTCATGAGCATACTGGACCAATGAGAATATGGACCTTAGAAGAACAGAACTTTGTGGCATCAATTGCTGATTTAATATCATTAGTTTTAGAATCCACTGAAATCAAAAAGTCACAAGAGATTATCCAAGTTAGTGAAGAAAAATATCGGAGTTTAGTTCAAAATCTAAATATCGGTATTTATCGTAGTACACCAGAAGGTAGATTTATTGAAGTTAATCCGGCAATGGCGCGAATTCTGGGATATAGTTCCGTAAATGAATTAAAAAATACTCTCGTCACCGCAACCTATCAGGACCCAGAAGACCGCAAAAAGTTACTTGATAAGATTAATAAATATGGTTTTGTAAAAAATGAAGAGTTGTATTTAAAAAAGAAAGACGGCACATCTATTATTGCTTCAGTTACTGCTCGCGTTCATCGTAATCAAAAAGGTAAAATCGATTGGATTGACGGTGTGATTGAAGATATTACGGAGCGCAAAAAGTATGAACAAGCATTATTTGAATCTGAAGAAAAATTTCGAACCCTGGTTGAAAATATTCAAGATATCATAATCTTGCGAGATGCCAAAGATAATGTCAAATATATTAATCCTGCCTGTAAACAAGTTTTGGGATATACTCCTGAAGAATTAATGGCAAAATCGCCCGATGTGTTCCACTCATTAATCCATCCTGCTGACCGAAAAGAAGTTGAAGAAAAATTGAATCGTGTTAAAATGGGTATTCCTTGTAGTAATATTGAATATCGAATGATAACCAAAGACGGCAAGATAAAATGGGTCTCACATTCCCGCACGCCCATTATGGAAAATAACAAAGTAATAATGACCATTGGCGTAATTAGAGATATTACCCCTCAAAAAGAAATTGCCCTTCAACTTCAATCAGCCAAAGAAGCCGCAGAAGCCGCAAATCGAGCAAAAACTGCGTTTCTGGCTAATATGAGTCACGAACTAAGAACACCAATGCACTCGATTTTAGGCTTCACAGACATCTTATTAGAAAAAGAAGAAAACAATCACAAAGAGCGCAAAGAGTTTCTTAACATTATAAGAAATTCCAGTGATAAGTTATTACATATTATTAATGAACTTCTGGATTTATCAAGAATTGAGACTGGGAAAATAACCGTTGAACACAAAGAGTTTGACATCTTTGAACTGGCAAATCGAATCAGATTTACCTATCAACCGAAAGCATTAGAGAAAAATTTACAGTTTAAGTTAATGCTATCAAAAAATCTGCCCAGAAAATTAATTGGCGACTCCGTAAAGATTGAACAGATAGTTACCAATCTCTTAGATAATGCCGTGAAGTTTACGTATCAGGGCAAAATTGAAGTTTCCTTTAGATTATCTGAAGTGCGAAAACCGAACGAAGCCGTGCTCGAATATTATGTGAAAGATACCGGTATCGGAATTGAACCAGAAAGAATACCTCACCTATTTGAACAATATCTTCAAACTGATGCTTATCTCACAAGAGCAACACCGGGAGCTCGACTGGGATTAGCGATTGTTAAACAATTAGTTAACTTAATGCACGGTGAAATTATTGTAAAAAGTAGACTCTCAAAAGGCACAAAATTTTTAATCCGACATCCGATTAAATTAGTTGATAGAACATCTCAAAAATAGCATAAGATATGAGCGGTATAATCGGAGAAAAATGCAATGTTCTGCTAATCCGACATCCGATTAAATTAGTTGATAGAACATCTCAAAAATAGCATAAGATATGAGC
>JAOABV010000072.1 GCA_026418155.1 candidate division WOR-3 bacterium
GTGTTTATCAAATGCTGATATTACCGCTTTGTGTGATGAAAATGACATATTTTTGGTCAATAATAACGCTTGAACAGAATAGAACATTGCATAATAAGTCCTTGATACTGATGATTCGTAATCTTTTGACTTCAGAAGCAACTCAGCACTCTTCAGATATTTCTCTGCTCGTTTAATAAGCGACTTTGTTTCTTTCAAATCACAACTCCATCATTTCGAACATTTAACAGTAAAGGACTTTTGACTTTGTAATATTTATTTTCAGATATCGGGTATACCGAGATCAATAATCCATATTTTAAGTTTATTTTCGTAATTATATCAATCATACGGTCAATTTCTCTTCCCGGAATAACCTTTCCTTTCAGAACCACAAGAATGTCTATATCTGATTCTTTGGTTGCTTGTTCTCGCGCCCAAGAACCATATAGTATAATCTTTACAAATCGTTTTCCATATAATCTTATAATCTCTTTCCTAAATTCTTGAAGTATATCAGTGATAATCATAGATACTTCTTTTTGAAATCTCTAAAAGAGATAAATGCGCTTTTTTCGATTTTGCTTCGTTCCTCGCATAGTTTCTTAGGTAAATTAGGTTGGCTTGATAGCATTTTGATTGTTTTCTTTATTTCATCATACTCATCAATCGGAATCAGAACTGATTTCATACTTTTTATTGTTATTGTCGCCATACCTATATATTAATTCTAATCCATTAAAAGTCAAGAACAAAAAAAATTTGATACTGGGTCAAAACTTATAAAAATTGAATAAAAATCATTTGAGATTCTGAAATAAATTCAGAATGTCTTTTGTAATGATTCGGGGGTAAAACCAACCTATTGACTTTTCGAGTTTTCCTAATAAAATGATTTCGTGGTTACTTTGATACGCGATATTGCTAAATATGAAGGAAAGACCGTAACTCTTGCTGGATGGGTTTATAATAAACGGTCATCAGGTAAAATCCGCTTTGTCTTAGTGCGAGATGGAACGGGTATTATCCAATGTGTCTTTTCCCAAAAAGATGTCTCGGCTGAAGCATTTGAATTGGCAGATAAGATTACTCAGGAATCTTCTTTATATATTACTGGTTCAGTTAGAAAAGATGACCGCGCCCCAGGCGGTTTTGAACTGATAGTCAGCGACCTAAAATTAATCCAGATGGCAGAAGAGTATCCAATAACTCCAAAAGAACACGGCATCGAATTTTTAATGAAATATCGTCATCTCTGGCTTCGGTCTCGCCGACAACATGCAATTATTCTTATTCGTTCAGAACTTATTAAAGCCTGTCGTGACTTCTTTGATAATCAAGGTTTTGTTTTAGTTGATACACCTATTCTCACTCCTGCGGCAGTTGAAGGCACAACCACACTGTTTGAAGTTGATTACTTTGGTGAAAAGACCTATCTGACTCAATCCGGTCAACTCTATAATGAACCGGATGCTGCTGCCTTTAATAAGGTCTATTGTTTTGGACCGACTTTTCGTGCGGAAAAATCTAAGACCCGAAGGCATCTAACAGAATTTTGGATGTTAGAACCAGAAGTTGCTTTTGCGGATTTGAATGATATTATTATTTTAGCCGAAGATTTAATCGTTTATATTATTGACCGAGTTTTAACTAAGTGCAAAGAACAATTTAAGGTATTAGAGCGGGATACGACAAAATTAGAAAAAGTTAAAAAGCCATTTCCGCGTCTAACTTATACTGAAGCAGTTGAAAAGTTAAATGCTAACAATAAACCAGTTATCTGGGGTGATGATTTTGGCGGTGATGAAGAAACTGTCTTATCTAACTTGTATGAGCGACCTTTAGCCGTTACTCATTATCCGGCTCAATGTAAGGCATTTTATATGAAACGCGATCCGCAAGATAACCGATTAGTACTCGGTGTTGACATTTTAGCACCTGAAGGTTATGGTGAAATTATTGGCGGTGGTCAAAGAGAAGACGATTTGAAGACACTGGAACAGAGAATCGAAGAACACAAATTGCCTAAACAGGCATTTGAATGGTATTTAGATGTCAGACGCTATGGAACTTTTCCCCATTCTGGTTTCGGCTTAGGCATTGAACGAACTCTGGCTTGGATTTGTGCTCTTCCGCATGTTAGAGAGACTATTCCCTATCCAAGAATGTTGGAAAAAATATATCCGTAAGCATAGACAATCTGTGCAGATGAGTAGATACGATTACTGCAATCAAAATTATTTTAGCATTCATAACTTATTTTATTATTTTATCATAGGAGGTGACAAATGACTGAAAAGAAAGTCGGTAAAGTGACCCATTTTTTTGGTAAAATCAGTGTAGCGATTGTGGAACTGACTGATGACTCATTATCAGTTGGTGATACAATTCACATCAAAGGTCATACTTCTGATTTTACCCAAAAAGTAGAATCTATGCAAATTGAACATAAAAATGTGGAAAAAGCCGAAGTTGGCCAATCAATCGGTCTCAAAGTAATTGCCCACGCGCATGAAAACGATATTGTCTACAAAGTTATTGAATAAAAACTTATTCCGGCTTTTTACGATAAAATCCGCATCATTGATAAACTTTTGCAACCAATACATATCAAAAAATGTCTAAATCTATGATACTTAAAACTTATTGTGCTATTCTGACAAGAGAATTATTAATTAGAAACACAACTAAAAGGAGCTATGGCAAGAAGTAAAAGTAAACAAAAAATAAAAAGGCATCGCATTCGACTCAAATGGAAACGTCGTAAAGAAAAGCAAAAAATGCTTTTGTCTCAAAATCAGCAGACTAACCAGGACCAACAAATCATTACCTCGGCGTAATTTCCATTTAAGCCGACATTATGGAAATATTAACTGCATACTGGGTAGCCATTATTCTCGAACTATTAACTGCAAAATCCTCTTTAAGTTCCATTTGAGTCATTATTGAGAAAATATTAACCGCCAAGCACTGTATCGTTTTGACTATAAATACTATTAATTCTTTATTGCCTATGTAGTGTTTATTTTAATTTAATGAAAGGCATAATTTATCTTGCTCCGTTTGGTAAACAAAAAACAACTGAATTACTTTTAACCAAAGCAATTGAGTCCATAACAGGAAATGATTTTTCTGAGATTCTTTATATAGGACCAACTCCCAGAAAGATTCGCGAGGCCCAAATCACATTTACCAAATTAGTTAATTTTAGTGGTTTTATTCCGCCTGAATTTTACACTATCAAACAATTTGCCTATGATGTTTTTGAAAAATATGCCAAAAATAAACGAGTCCTTTCTGATTTTATCCGGCCATTACTAATTAAAAAACTTGCACCCGAAATCACAATTGGTTATGCTCAAAGTCTTGCCGATTTTATCCGTGAAATCAAACAATATCATCCAGATACTTCGATTGACGAACTGCGAACTAAAATTCAACAAGAATTATCGGCAAAAGGAATCATCGGATATGAGGAAATTCAAAAACAGATTTTCTCAGCAGTTGATATTTTAATTCAGTATAATGAGTTACTTGAGAAAAATAATTGGGTTGATGCTGAAGATATTCTTAAAACTACTACTGAACTAATCCAAGATAAGTTAACAATCAAAACTTTAGTTCTTGATGGCTTTTTCTACGATTTAACTCGTCTTGAAGAAAAATTAGTCTGCGAACTGATTAATAAAGCCAAAAAGATATTTGCCTTATCATTTTACGATTCTCGAACACCTGAAGCATATGCTTTACCCCAAGAATTTTTAACTTTTTTGAGAAATCTCAATGTGTTATCCGAAGAAAAACTGCCGGATTTACCAGAGATTCGAAGCGATTTACCCTACTATGTATTTTCTTCAATTGAAGACGAAGTTGAAGCCATTGCCAGCACGATTAAGAAAAACTTCTTTGACCAGAAACTATCTTTGAATCATACCATTGTTACATTTAGTCGCTTGCGTGATTATGAATCTTTAGTTCGTCGGACTTTCACAAAATACGGTCTCCCCTATTCAATTTACCTAACCAAACCTTTAAGTAAAACGCAACCAGTAATTGCGGTTCTTGAATTATTGCGCGCAATTATTAACGGTTATCCGCGAAGTTCAACGGTCGCGGTCTTATCTTCACCTTATTTTAAAAGATTTTCTAATGCAACGAAAGAATGGGTAGGACATTATTCTAAATTGGCTGGCATAATTAAAGATAAGATTGATTGGCAAGGTTTTGCGACCCGAACTATTTCTGCAATTGAAGATGACCGTGAACTTTCCCGTCAAGAAAAACAGACGATTAATGATGTTCAAAAAGAGATTAATACTTTTCTGGCTTTAACCAGCAAGTTCAAACAACCGAAAAATAGTTTGTCTGGTTATGCTCAAGGTCTGAGACAACTTTTAAGCCAATTGGAATGGTGTCAAGGATTAGAAACTGATAACAGTCAACCTGATTCCAATCAAGCAATAATTCAACAAATAATCAAAATCAAAAACGAACTTTATCGAATCTTAGACCAGATTGAAAATTTTGAGTCCGATTTTGGCAAAACTGATTATACTGAAGATGAGTTCTTACGCATCTTTGAGTATCTCTTAAATTATCATCAACTACTTCCGGAAGTTGAAGTCAAGGGTGTTGCGGTTTTAGAGTTTTTAGAGACTCGGGGTTTGGATTGTGACCATCTCTTCTTTGGTGGTCTGAGCGAAGACAAATTTCCTGGTGAACCCAAATATGACCCAGTGCTTCCTTTATGGTTAAAGCAAAAACTAAACCTACCGAGTTTAGAACGACATTTAGCCCGTGCCAAGTTCCATTATTTTCGGTTAGTTAATACTGCTCGGTTTGACACTTTTCTCTCTTATTATGATACAGATGCGGACCGGTTACTTTTGCCATCACCGTTTTTAGGTAATAATCAACGCAATTTTGAGCCATTCAATATTATCTTTACTCACGAACAAAATGCGCGATGTCAAGGCGCAATTGAACAAATTAATTTTACTGAATTTATGGCACCAGTTAATTTTAGTCAAGACCCCGAGATTCAGAAAATCTTAAGCCAAAAATTTGGTCCGACTCATCGCTTTTCGGTAACCTATTTGGAAAAATATCCGCGTTGTCCTTATCGATTTTATTTAGAAAATGTTTTAGAACTCTCAACCATAGAAGAACCTCGTTATGAGATTGAAGCCAAACTTTGGGGAAATATCAGTCATAAAATAATGGAACGGTTATATCAAAAACAAATTATACCGATTGAAAGATTAGGTCAGGAAATCGAAAAAGCGCTCAATGCGGTTTTACAAGAAGAAAAACTGCCGGTCTTTTGGCAAGAAGCCCTGCGACGCATTTTCAATGACCTTATACCTGATATCCTAAATATCGAGCAACAGATGAGAACACAAGGTTTTCAGCCCTTACAGATTGAGCAATATTTCACGGCTAATCTTGATGGTATAAAACTTTCGGCGCGGATTGACCGCATTGATGGAAAAACCCTCTCTAATGACCCTACGCTTAAGCAAGTAAGAATATTAGATTATAAAACCGGCAAAATTGGCAATATAACATCAAACCATATCGAAAGCGGTTATCATCTCCAATTACCCCTTTACGCTTATATTGTTAAAAAGAATAAGCCCAAACTCCAAATTATTGATGTGGGGATTTATTCATTAACGGATAGTAAAGTATACTGGCTTATTGCCAAAGATGCTACCAAGGTAAAACCCCAAGACCTCGAGCGCCTCATTGAATCTGCAGTTAGCCATACGAAAAAAATTGTCCATCAGATAAGAAATGGTATCTTTGACTTAAAACCCGTATACTCTAATGATTGTCAGATTTGCGATTATGTGCCAATCTGTCCCTTAAAAACCCAAGAAGCCAATCTCAATATATCTTTTGACACGGCAGAAGAAGAAGTTGTATAAAAGTTTATGTTAAAAAGTAAAATCGTCTCTTCACCGGCTGGTTCGGGAAAAACGCAAAAACTGGCTGAGCGTTATATTGAATTACTCCAACAAAACATTCCTCCAGAAAGGATTCTTACCATTACTTTTACTGAAAAAGCCGCGGCTGAAATGAAAGAGCGAATCTTTCAACTCCTTCGAGAAAAAGACCCGCTAATGTATCAAAAACTGAAAGAAAAGTCTTTATCTTTGCGTATTCAGACCATCGATGCCTTTTGTCTTTCTTTATTAAAACGGTTTGCGGTTATGCTTGGCTTACATCCGGATTTAGAAGTGCTTGCTGACCCTGATGCCATTTGGACCGACTCGGTCTATGATACCTTAATGACAATTGCTGAGCAAGAAAAAGGTTCTTCTGACTATGAACAATTACTTGAGGCAATTGTGTCAAATAAATTTCAAGGTTGGCCCAACTTAAAAAAACTATTTGATAGTCTCTTTAGTAAAAGACAATCGATTGAACGCGGTAAAATTCCCTCTTACGAAAAATTATTTGATGTCCAGTCATTAGTTACTAAAATAATGCAACATCCGTTGACTTATCAATTAATTCCTAATTTTTCAATTCGCGTGCCCAAAGATTTATCGGAATTTGAAATCATCCAGCGAGAACTTGAATCAATCAAACATACCTTTTTGACTAAAAATAATAATCTTCGAAGTGATGTGCGTCATCCTGAAACTCACGAATGGTATCAGTTAATGTTTCAATACTGGCGATCTATTTTAACCATTAACAGTAATTTGCAATTCAAGGTTATTTTTGATTTATTTCTGAGACGGTTTCTTGCTGCCTACAATGACCGCAAAAAGCGGTTGCACCAAGTTGATTTTAATGACTTAGAACTTTTAACCTATAAAGTTTTAACCGCGCATCCGGAATGGTCTAACATCTTATATATCTTTGATGAACACACTGACCACATTTTAGTCGACGAATTTCAAGACACCAGTTTTTTGCAATGGGCGATAATCACCAAATTAGCCGAAGAATGGCTTTCTGGTTTAGGGGCTAAACGCGAACGCGGGATAAGACCGACAATATTTTTGGTTGGCGATGACAAACAATCAATTTATCTCTTTCGAAACGCCCATTCCGAAATTTTTGAAATTGCGAAATCTTATCTGTCTTCCCGTCTCAAATCGGATGAATTGGAAATTGTGGAAATCACGGATAATTATCGGTCCTTGTCATCAATTATTGATTTTACTAATTTTGTCTTTCCGAAAATAATGACTGCATCTCAAGATGCTTCTGCATGGCAAACTCGTTATCGACCTTTTGTCCGAAAAAGAAATAACCCTAACCCGGGAATTGTGCAAATCATATTAGATACATCTCAAGGCAAAATAAAAGAATTGCGCCAAATCGATGCCGAACTTGTTGCGTTAAAAATCTTAGACCTCATTGGTAAACCCATTGTCTATGATGCTCAAGAGAATGCTCGGCCTTGTCGGTTTGAGGATATTACGATACTTTTGCGGCGCCGGACGCATTTGGCAGAATACGAAAATGCTTTAAGAAAATATCGCATCCCTTTTATCATTGTTAAGGGTGCTGGTTTCTATACCTCACCGGAGATAGCGATTTTAGTTTCCTTAGTAAATTTTTTATCCGACCCGACCCGCAATTATGATTTCTATGTTGTGCTTAAAAGTCCGTTATTTGGTTTAACAGAAAAAGAAATTTTGCTAATCAGTCAAACCGGGCAAAGTCCAGAACCTAACTTATGGCATCGTTTCCAAGACATAGCACAAAAAATTCCTCGCTATCAAGCGTTAGTCTCTCAAATCCGGCAGTGGTTATCGCAGATGGGCTTCTGTCCGGTCACAGAAATCATAGAAGAGATTCTAAATATTCGTAATGTCTGGAAAACATTTTGGCAACCCCAACAGATGGTTAACATCAAAAAGTTTCTGAAAATTGTTGAAGATTTAGAGAATAACGGTGCGCATCCGCTATCAATCTGTGAATATTTTGAAAAACATCAAGGCCAAGAAGAAGCCAAAGCCAATGTCAATACCGAAGGAAGAAATGAAGTCAAACTAATGACTATCCATTCGGCAAAAGGATTACAATTTCCCGTCGTCTTCTTTGTGGGTTTAGATGAGCCTTTTGAAACTAAGGGAAAAAAGAGCGAAATCTCAGACCATCTTTTAGTAAATGAAGTGAATGAAAAAGAAGTTTGGGTCTCTTATGAACCTGACAGTAACTTGAGA
>JAOABV010000073.1 GCA_026418155.1 candidate division WOR-3 bacterium
TAATAATGTCAAGTGTTGTTATTGAGATTATTTTACTTCTTTGTGATTCTTTAGTGTATGTTGTCTGCGACTTTTTTTGTTACAGGGAAGATCCATGGTAACCAGGAGATAATTGGTTTGAAATATATGAAAGTTACCTTGGTTAATGAGTTAAAAAGATTGAGTAATTTATGATTAGGACTTTACAAAGACAAATTAATCCTTTACATTACTACTAATGGTATACTATGAAATTATGAATGGTATCAATAATATCTTTAACCTCAGACTAAATATGGTTCAGATGGCACAAGCCAAAGGCATTAGTGAAACCGCCAGATATTACAAAACTACCCGTAACACAGTCCGCAAATGGCTTAACCGATATACCCAACAAGGATTGAATGGTTTAACAAACCGTAAGCGTACCCCAAAACACATTCCTCATAAAACACCTAAAACGATTGAAGAAAAAATAATTGAACTACGAAAAAGCCACCCTGCCTGGGGTCCGGAACGCTTAAAGATGCATTACGAAATACCGGTATCTACTAAAGCAATCGCTCGAATCATTCGCCAAGCAGGATTAGTCAAAAAGCGAAAAAAGAAATGGAAAAGGCAAAGAGATTTAAGAATCCAAAAGCAAGCCTTAAAGCCGTTTCAATTGCTACAGGTTGATGTTAAAGACCTCAGTGATATAAGCAGGTATTGGTCCTCAGATGAGAAGTTTCCATTTGCCTCGTTATCAGTTTACGGCGCAGGATGTGAGGACTGGTGGTATCTGGTATGCTTATGGTGAGAGTAAGGATTCGACCAATAGTGCGGTATTTATCTATTATTTACTTAGGCAGCTTAAGCATTATGGTGTAGAGATGAGTGAGGTAACGATTCAGACTGATAATGGAGTTGAGTTTGTCGGGCATATTTTAAAGAAGCATCGGGTCTCAGGTTTTATGGGGATTATCGAGCATTTTGGTGCTAATTATCGTCGGATACCGCCGCGGGCATGTAGTTGGCAGAGCGATGTTGAAGTTTGCCATAAGTTGATTGAAGAGGAGTTTTATGATGTCGAGGATTATCAGGATCGGGCAGAGTTTATGGCCAAAGCGTATGGTTATTGTTTATATTTTAACTATCGGCGAAAGAATCGTTGGAAAGGTTGGAAGGCGCCTGTGCAGTTATTAAGAGAGATAAATAGTGACATCTCACCGAAGGTATTCAATTTGCGACCAATAATATTAGACGATTATATTGACGAATTATTAAATTGTGGTTACCATGTGCCGACATCAGCCACAGTAAAAAATAAAGCGATTGACTTAAACTTTTATAAAATTACAATTAGATATGATTATTAATAAAACTGGTTTTGGTTGGATTGAGATTGATAATCGTAGATATAATACGGACATTATTATTTATCCTAATGGCACAATTGAAGACCGATATAAAGATTTCAAAGGCGATAACCATATTATTAGTAAATGGGAGGCAGAAAAAGTTATTAAACAAGAGAAGCCAGAAGTTTTTATTGTTGGCACGGGTCAAGCCGGTATTGTCTCAGTTTTAGGTGAAACCAAGAAGTTCTTATCCGAGCAAGGCATAAAACTTATTGCTGAACCAACTCCTCAAGCAATTCAATCATTTAATCACACCACCCAAAAGAAGTGTGCGATATTTCATGTGACTTGTTAAAATTAGTTACTAAAAATAGTGTAAGAAAGATATTTTAATCACAAAAACACGAAAATTTTGGTAATTGTTAACGGCTATAGCAAATCACTAATTAGCTGTTTTCAAATTGTTGTGATTTTTCAAAAGCATTTCCTGTTTGCAATTTCTTATCTCTCATTAGCTTTTTCCATACTCAACCATGACTCGGCATCTATCTCAACTAATTTTTGAGATTTTAAGAATTGTAAAAGGCCAGCCATATCTAAAGTCCGATAATGGTCTTCAATTTGTAATGCTTTAGGCAGAAATCTAAAAAATGCACCTGAACCAAGATTGTCTTCTAATCTTAAAAGATGTTCACTAATTACTTCACGAATTGAAGATTCTTTGGGAATAGGAAAAGTAATTGGTTCTACCTTTTGTTGAGGAAATATAAACAATAAACCCGACACATCGGTTATTTTGAATCCTTCTTTCAGTAAAGCATTTTTTAAGATAAAAGAGTAAAGTCCACCCAAAAGATGAATAATATGAACTTGTTTATTCTCAATAAAATAGGGAAAACCGTTAATGTTCTCAACGCATTTAGAAAATAGTCTTTTCAAAAAGAGCGGAATCATTTTATAATGATAGCCAATTGTGCCCGTCCCTTCAAAAACTTTGGTAGTGCCTGAAGCATCTTTGAGGTATTTAACAAATACCTTACGCTCTTTTTCTTCCAATCGTAATAGTTCATAAGTCTTACCACCGAGAATAAAGCGTTCGCTTAAATAAAAGACCTGACCTAAAAATGTGCCAGTTTCAGCATTATAAACTGAATAAGAACCAAAACTTTTTTCTTGAAGATTGGAATGAATTTTGCCGAACTCAATCTTCTTTTCTAATTTATCCGTGAGAAAATAGATATCTTTTTTAACGGCACTGATATATTCAGTTTCTACTAAGTGATTAAAAACCTCATATTTAATCTCTGGTGCATCCGATAGATAATTTTGGGTAATATTCATAAATGCGTCATAAGTTAAGCCAATGCGTCTTCTCTGAAAAGCATAAGAAAAGATTACTTGCGGTAAAATTGAAATTGAAGGAATATAATTTCGTTCATAAAGCAAACCTTGTTTAGCACATTCAAAGAAGATTTCAAACTGGATTTTTTCTAATAAAGAGGTATAAATACCAATTGCAAAGAGATAATTCTCTCTGCGGCGATTACCTCGTCCGATTCTTTGTAAAAGTGAGCTGACATTATATGGCGGACGATAAAGCACAACACAATCAATATCACCAATATCAATACCCAGTTCTAAAGTAGAAGTTGCACAAAGTATTCCCCTGCTTTCACGATTCATTAGTTGTTCTACTTGTTCACGCTCTTTACGAGATAGTGACGAATGGTGCACCCAAACAGGATAAGGTGCAGGAATTCTTTTCAGAGTCTGAAGAAATCCTTCAGCCAAACTTCGGGCATTAAAGAACCAAAGAATCTTTCTGAATTCGTTCTTAGTAAAATAGTCTAACAATTGATGGATGAAATTATCCTTGCCGTAGACAAGTTTGTAATCAAGTTCTCGCGGTTGTTGGACACAAATGACCCTAATATTATTCGGCTCAGCAAAATAACGTTCAGCGATTGTTAAATCATCAATGGTTGCAGAAAGTGCAGTATATTGTAATTTATCTGTAATGCCAAGACTTTTTCTTAATCGTTCCAGACGATTTAATAAGATTCTTAATTGGTCACCTCGTGGTGTCTTATCTAATAGATGTAATTCGTCTAAAATGACACCATAAAGATTAGTAAATATTTTAGGATGCCGACAGAGCATGGAGTCAAAGGATTCTGGAGTTGTGATTAACATAAAGGGTAAGTCGGTCTCTTTAATTGTCGGATAATCTCCGGTCTTTCTATCTAACTTCAAATCCAGATACTCAAGTTTATCAACCAGTCGTCGATATAAATCATTAACTAAGGCACGGGTAGGTGAAATGTATAAGATGGCTAATTTATTTGGTTTGGTTTTAAGTGCATTTTCAATCATCGGTGCAACCACAGCCTCAGTTTTGCCTGTGGCTGCTGGTGAGATAACCAAAACATCTTTACCATTAATAATTTCAGGAATTGCCTTTATTTGTACTTCAGTAAATCGACCAAAATGGCCAAAGAATGGAAAATAAGTGCGTATTAATAATTCTTTGACTGACTTCATATTATGACTTGTTAACCGGTTATCCGTAATTAGACGATTGACTTTTTGCTACTGGATTTTCGACCAATTCTGAGCACATCTAAACTTTCGACACTAAACTTAATAAAGTATCGAATACCATTATCTGCCTGTCGTAAAGCATTACTTAAAATCTGGTTTTTGGTCTGGTCCGATAATATAAAATCAGGATAGGCAATTTTGTAATATTTTACCAAGGCTTCATAGCAATTTCTTAAGTCTTCTCGTTTTAAGGGAGATAAGGATATGATATTTCGGCAGAGATTTTTAAGCCGAATTGTTTGTGGTTCTGGTGTTGTGGCTAAGACCAAAAGCACATAGGCATCTTTATAAATATACGGCGTGGGTCTAACTTGGTTGTGAATCAAGCGAGAGTCGATAGTTTTTAAGGTTGGGTCATTTTGTGCCAAGCGAATGAGACCTTCTAAAAAGTTGACCCCGCGTTCATAAAAGAAATTATCCCATAAAAAGGCAATCGTTTCAACTTCATCTAATAATAACACCAGACCATTATATTTCAAACTTCTGATTAAATAAGAAAGACCAGAGATAAGATAGCAATAAAAATCCGATGCTGTCGAAAAATCATATAGGGCAGGAATGTTATAAGCGCCAGAAATACGATAAGGCATAGTAAATGGTCTTTCACCTTTTTTTGTGATACCGGTAGCATATTCTTTGGTGCTTTCGGCTTCAATCCACTGCCAAAAGACCTCGGCTTTTAGACTATGATGGTCAATTTTGCTTAACCGAGAGAGAACCGGAGCAAAAAAGATATGGTCCTGAATCCCAAGATAATTAGGCGGGCCGTATTCTTTCGTTGCAAAGCGCATTAATTCCCGAAAGCCAGCCTCACGATTACTATTAGAATGGTCCTTAATTAAATACCTTAAATTAGCAAGCATTTCTCGGTAGATTCGTTTGGGTCGGGCAGGCTGAGTTTCATCTAATGAAAGCTCAATCAAACTGACTACAAAATTCTTTTTTAAGGCTTGGGCACGAATATACTCTAAAAGATGCGATTTTCCAGTTCCGTATTCACCTTCAAAAATAATGACACCACCTTGGCCATCAGTTAATTTATTTAGTGCGGAAGTAACTAAATTAATCTCTTTGTCTCGACCAAAAGTAAAATCGGCAACATCTTCCATTGGCACAATCCCTAATCGAAATGCTTCAATCATTCGATGCGCCTTTATCTTTAATGCTTCGCCTTTTAATTCTTCAAATGGTTTTAATTCTTGAAGCAATTCCTCAGGAATTCCTTCAATGCGTGATGCCGGAATCCATAGTCTTAAGCCAGAGTCAAATTGAACTAAACATTCAATTTGAGGGCCGGCAGATGATTTTCTCGTTGTTAAAAGGTCACCAGAACCAAAAACCGGATGAGAAACTCTCACTTGTATTAAATATTAAAAATTAAATATTAAATATTAAAAAGAGAAAACCAAATATTAATAACTATAAACACAAAATTCGTGTATATTCATAGTCAAATTTCTTGTTCCGTAACTACTTCTTTTTCCTTGGTCTCTAATCGTTTTCCAGTAGTTTTTAAGATTTTTCTGATTTCTTTGGTATCAGTTAAAAATAAAGATAAAGACCGCGGGTCATTACGAATTGTTTGTAAAACTTCAATCATACTTACGACAAATAACCGACGATAACTTATATCATAAGCAAAAACCTTTACTGCTTCATGGGCTAAATTTGTTATTAAGGCCGTTGATTTTTCTGCATCAAGTTTTAAGGGATATGCGGTCTGGTAAATTTTCATTAACTTTTCGCCTAAACTCATTAAAAACGTTTCGGGTGTTAAATCTAACTCTTCTAAATTAATCTTTACTCCTAACGGATTAACCATTGAAAATATGCTGCGTAACCGTTGTTTAAGTGCTTCATATACGCCACCGGAGCCTTCTAATAACATATTTTCATCCGGAATTGCATAGAAAAACATTGCTCCTGGCAAACGACTATTGCCACACTCGTCAATAATTTGTCTTAAATTATCTAATGCTCGTCTTCGGTCCTTAGAACTACTCATCGATATACCTCTTTCGGCTTCATCAAAGAGAAAGATAACACCATTGTAACCGATTAGATGTAACCATTGAATCAAACTACGAATCATTCGGAATGCAGTAGACTTATCAATCCGTTCAGAAATTCGATACTGAGCGCGAATATCTTTTCCTATATCTTCGCCTTTTAAGTATTGGATTACAGACTGAAACGCATCGATATCATTAGTAGCAATATTGAAAAATGCACCTTTAATCGCATTTAAGAAACTGATACTTTCCACCCCTTTTAAGATGTTAAGATAATCAGTTATCGCATCAAGATGTTCAATTTTTGCCTTCACTGAGTTATACCAATTTTCAATAAAGGCTTCAATGCCTGTAATTGGTGGTTTTAATGGGTCATTATCCGATGAAGGAATTTGAAGATTAGTTACAATCTGTTTATAGACCAGTTCCAGTTTATCAAACGGACATTCTGTGGGATTTAAGGGCACATAGACCACAACATAGCCATTACGAAAAGCCAGATTGCGAACTGAATACAAAAAATGAGTCTTACCACCACCATAATTGCCGATTACTAATTTGAAAGAAGAGAGATGATATTCTTTTAATATTCCTTTAAGATACTCTTGTTCAATAACATTCAGATATTTATCTAAACCGACAGTAAAAGTTTCAACGCCAAATTCTGGTGGCGTGCCTGAACTGCCGAGTTTATTGATGATTAGTAGTGCTTGTCTGGTATCCATATTATTGGCAAAAAGCAAATATCGAATAGTTGATAGTAAGAAAAAATTTCATTCTATCTATTTGGTGAATGCGATTTGATGATAATAGGTTCCTTCGCCTTGCTCATTATCTGGTATCCATATCGATTTTTCTTTGCTCTCAGTAACGGCAAAAGTTGCCACGGATAATTGGATATTAGAGATTAAATTGGGATTAGTTTTCAATTTATATATATCATAACTATATTGGATCCGAGAATATTCTGAAAAATTGCTTTTTGTTGGGTCGACCTTAAAACTTTTTGATTGCAATAACATCACAAACTCCGGCAATAGATCTAATAGATTGACTTTAGTGCCCAAATCGAAACCATTTAATAAAATATACCGGTGGTATGCCGATTTTAATAAATTAAAAAAATCTTCAGGATGTTGCCACTTGGCTGAAAGATTTTGGTCAAATGTTTTAATTGTTTCTGCAATTTGAACTGGTTCAATAGATAGTTTTTTAATTAGTTCCTTTTGCGGACCCCACCAAATTGACGCTGTGCCATTAGCAAAATCAAACTTAATTGTATAAAACTTGACCTTTAAGATTGGTAATTGACCAGAAACCGAAGCGAAATCGGACATTAACTCTTTGAGCCTTGTGCCTAAAGCAAAATGAAACTCTTCTTTGAATTTCTCAATTGAATTTAGATTCTCTTGGCAGAAGTCATTTAAGTTTTTATATAATACAGTCTCAGCCAATAATTCTGAAAATGGGGGAGAAGTATAGAGTTTTTTTAATTGTAAATAAGACTTTTCAATATCATAGGGCTTGGTAGATAAAGTATCTTTATCCAACTTGATTAATTCGGTCAGCATTTTTTGAATTTTGTTTAATTGTCGTATTAACTCCGAAATATCTGATAACTGATTAAATTTTGCTTCGACCTGTTGTTGCATTATGTTAATATTCCTAACAGATAACTTTTCTGTTATTGAGAATTTTTCCTTAATCTATAATT
>JAOABV010000074.1 GCA_026418155.1 candidate division WOR-3 bacterium
TGAGTATTGTTTTTGGGGTTGTTGTGAAAGTAATTGTCGGATATATTCAGGAAGCAATTCAGGAAGCAGTTGTCAGAGCAATTGAGTAAGCAATTCAGAGAGCAATTGTGCTCATAAGATAGTATATTTCCTTTGTTAGTGCTGTTCAATCAGTATTTTCTCTCTTAATTTTTTTCAGTTCTTCTTTTATTTTATTAAGGATGTTTAAGGCTTCAATTGGTGTTAAAGTATCTAAATTAAGTTTTCGAATCTCATCTAAAATCGGGTGTTCAATTGGTTGAAACAATGAAATCTGAAATTCCTTATCTTTACCTAAACTTCTAATACTTATTTCTTCACCTTTTTCAAAATCGGCTAATACCTGTTTGGCGCGGTCAATGACTTCTTGGGGTAAACCGGCAAGTTTTGCAACCGCAATACCATAACTGCGGTCGCTTTTGCCTTCAACACACTTCCTTAAAAAAATTATCTCATCACCATACTCTTTAACTAAAAAATTGTAGTTTTTGACTCTTGGTAAATACTGCACAATATCTGTAAGTTCATGATAATGAGTTGCGAATAGGGTTTTCGGTTTTATGGCTTGGTTCTGATGTAAATATTCCACTACTGCCCAGGCTATGGCTAAACCGTCATAAGTTGCCGTGCCTCGACCAATCTCATCCAGAATCACTAAACTTCTGGACGTGGCATTGTTTAAGATATTAGCAGTCTCAGACATTTCGGCAAGAAAAGTTGAAACACCTCTTGATAAATCATCAGAAGCACCAATGCGAGTAAAGATTTTATCGACAATTCCAATTTTGGCTTCAGATGCCGGCACAAAAGAACCAATCTGCGCCATTATGACAATTAGTGCCACTTGCCGCAGATAGGTCGATTTCCCCGCCATATTCGGTCCGGTAATTAATAAAATTTGCTGTGATTGCAGGTTAAGATAAGTATCATTCGGAATAAATGGTTCTGTGGTCAATTTCTCAATTACCGGATGACGACCGTCTTTAATTAAAATTTCATCCGAATCATTTACTTCTGGTTTTACATAATTATTCGTTAGAGCCACTGTTGCCAAACTTGCCAAAACATCAAGTTCAGAGATAATTGACGATACCGCTAAAATGCGTGGGACTTCTTTTGCGACCTCTTTACGCAATTCAGTAAATATCTCGTATTCCAGGACTTTTATTCGGTCTTCAGCATTTAAGACTTTTGACTCATATTCTTTAAGTTCAGGGGTAATAAACCGTTCGTTATTAACCAAGGTCTGTTTACGAATATAATTTTTCGGCACGAGGTGTAAATAAGATTTTGTGACTTCAATATAATAACCAAAAACTGAATTATAACCGACGCGTAAATTAGGAATACCAGTTCGGCTACGCTCTTGTTGTTGTAAATTGACAATCCATTCTTTAGCATTTGCTGACAAAGAGCGTAATTCATCTAATTCTTGAGAAAAGCCTGATTTAATTAACCCACCTTCAGTTATACTCAAAGGTGCCTCTTCAATTAAAGTCTTTTCTACTCTTTCAATTAATGGAGAAAAATCTTCTAAATTTTGACAATGCTTTTGCAACAAAGTTGAATTTGTCGTTTTTAATGTTTCTTTTAGTGCCGGAACTTTTTTTAGCCAATTCTTGAGTGCAATAATATCTCGGGCATTACACCGTTCACAAGCAATGCGCGATGCGTTGCGCTCTAAATCACCAATTTCTGATAGAACTTCCGTGAGTTCTTTTAGTAAATATCGGGAACTTACCATTTCCGCTATTGCCTCTTGGCGCAACTTGATAGTTTTGATATCAAGTAATGGTGCTAAAAGCCATCTTCGTAATAATCTGGCGCCACCTGGTGTTTTGGTATTGTCCAGCACTGAAAGTAGACTTCCTTGCCCTGAACCATCACGAATTCTTTCAGTTAATTCCAAATTTTTTCTTGTCATTCGGTCAATTAAGAGATAATCGCTCTCTTTATACGGTGAAATTTTTCTGATGTGGGGCAATGTATTCTTTTGGGTCTCTTCTAAATAATATAAAATCGCACCTGCTGCCCGAATTGCTGCAGTCTTATCTTCTAAACCGAACCCATCCAAATTAATTACGCCAAAATGTTTTTTCAATTTGTCGTAGGCATAATCAAATGAGAAATAATAGTCATCGATCTGAGTTTGGGCATATTGGTTATCAGAAAATATTTTTTTAATTGCCTCCCATTCTTTCGGAACAATAATTTCTTTAGGGTCAATCTTTTGGATTGTCTCGGTTAATGAGGCAAAGGGTATCTCTGAAGCATAAAATTCGCCAGTCGATAAATCAGCAAAAGCCATACCGCATATTCTCTCTTGGGGAACGACGGCTAAAAGATAATAATTTTTTCGTTCTTCAACTAAAGATGGTCTTAAGACCGTGCCTGGGGTAATAACTTCAATAACATCGCGTTTGATTAATTTCGTTATCCCTGGGGCTTCTAATTGTTCACAGACTGCAACTTTTAATCCGGCTTGGACCAATCGGGCAATATAAGTATCGACCGACTTTACTGGCACCCCGGCTAAAGGCACTCTGGCTGATTTGCCATGAGAGCGCGAAGTCAGAGTTAATCCTAAAACTTTCGCACCGATTTTAGCATCGTCATAAAACATCTCATAAAAATCACCCATCCGAAACAATAGAATTGCGTCTTTATATCGTTCTTTAACTCTATGATACTGTTGTAATAAAGGTGTTAATCTTTCAAGCATCTATTCTTTTCAACCCAGATAGCACTAAAGATATGGATATAATCTATGAATAATAAGTATCAATTTTTGTCATTATTTAGGTTTGCCCGTAGGCTTAAAACTTTCCATCAGATTATCTAATATCTGCTTGGCTTTGTTCTCTTTGCCAGCTTTAAGATAGAGTGAGGCTAAATAAATTTGTGGCTCAGGTTCTTTTTTCTTATCTATCGGGATTTGCGTAAGAATCTTAATTGCTGAATCAATATCTTCTTTCTTATCATAAAACCGGGCTAAGGCTAAATATAACTCAATATCATTGGGAACTTTTTTCAGCAATTTTTCATAAACATTGACAATTTCTTCAAATTGGCCCAGGTCATAATAAGCGGTCTCAAGTCGCTGACGCACTAAATGACTATTTTGCGGATAATAGTCTAAGAGTTCTTTCCAATAGCCAATGGCATCTTTTATTTCGCCTTTATGGTAATAATAATCACCCATAGCAACAAGTGCCGGAATCGATTTGTTATCAAAGGATAGTGCTTGTTTGAAGAATTCGTGGGCTTCATCTGGATTTTTCGCTAAAATGCGGTTGCCGTATTCTGCGTAATATTCAGCAAGTTTTTGTTTCGTCGGCAGAATTTTTTCTAATTTTTTTAAGAGGTCTTTGCATTCCTGCCATCGCTCGGTCTTACAATACAATTCCAACAATTTTTCGTACGGCTCAGGATTATTACGGTCGAGATTGATAAGTTCTTCAAAGATTGTAATTGCTTTGTGTAAACGGTCAGTTTTAATATAATACTCACCTAAATGCTTAAATATCTTTTTTTCATCTACGGCCGAGACATTACGGCGCAAAGATAATGCCTCATAAATCTTTGCGGCGCGTTCAATTTCACCTTTTTGGAAATATAATTCGGCTAACCGCAAATAAGCATCAATATTATTAGAATCTGTCGCAACTACTTTCTTAAAACATTGCATTGCCTCATCTTTTTTTCCGTCAAGTAAAAGACTAAGACCTTCAGTATAAGCACTATCAGGTTCTTTTTTGCGACGAACCAAATCTCGCACCAAAGGATAGACCGCAATAATTGCAATTAAAATTAGAATTAAAACTAAGACTGTCATTTCTGCTCCTTTTCCGGTTTAATATCCAAAGGTAAGTTCCTTAATGCGACCAATTCACTCATTAATGCTTCATTCTCTTTTTTCTGTTTGCGTAATTGACTTCGTAACTTGATTTCATTAACCAACCAGAAGATGCCCGCAGTAACCAATCCAAACAGATAGGCATAAAGCATAACGACGGCTAAAGGGATATTGTAATATTCTCGATAAAACACTTTGACCTTTTCTACCGGAATCGCATTTTGTAATGCTAAGACAATAAGTAAAACACCAATGACAAAAACGATGATAATTCTAATTGTCGTCACACTGCCTCCTTAAGTTGGTTCTTAAACAAAATTTTTCCATTGCTGATAATTGTCCAACTATTTACATAAACGATTATAATCTTATTTGATGTCACACTGCCTCCTTAAGTTGACAAGTTGGACAAAGTTTTAGACTACCAATTGATGTCCAACTAATTATAAACAAAATAATGACTGTATTTGATGTCAAATTATCTCCTTAAATTGGTTGTCTTTCAAAACTTGCACACTACCAATTGGAGTCCAACCCTCAACGCTAATAATTTTACATTGATAAATTTTACCTATTTCTAACGGTTCATTAATTAATACAACCTTGTTTGTTTTTGTTCTTGCCTTTGCCTGATTACCAATTTTCGCTTCCACTAAAACTTCAACCACTTTACCTAACATTTCATTAGTCTTTTCTTCAGTGATCTTATTTTGTAATTCAATAAGTTTCGTAAGCCTCTGCTGGGCAATTTGTTTATCAACTTTAGGATAAATCTCATTTGCCTTAGTCTGCGGTCGTTCGGAATACTTAAACATATACGCATAATCAAATCTTAATTCTTTCACAGCATTAAGTGTTTCCATAAAATCAGATTCGGTTTCTGTGGGAAAGCCGACCATTACATCTGTCGTAAAAGAAATTTCAGGAATAATCTTGCGACCCATAGAAATCTTTTCAAAATACTCTTCAATCGTATACTGACGGTTCATCAATTTAAGAATTCGGTTAGAGCCTGATTGCATTGGCAAATGGATATGCGGACAAAATTTCTTAAGCGAAGCCAAGACCTCAAAATGCTTTGGCGTCAAATCTTTCGGATGCGAAGTAACAAATCGTAACCGCTCATACCCCTCAATCTCGTCAACCGTCTTTAATAAATCTAAAAAATCCAAACTCCTTGCTTGCCCGATATCGGACTGCCAGGCTAAAACATTTTGGCCAACCAAGGTTATGTCTTTGACACCGCTACTAATTAGATGATTAATTTCTTGGACAATTTGGTCTTTAGATTTGGAACGCTCGCGACCTCGGACATACGGCACAATGCAATACGAGCAGAAATTATTACAACCCCGCATAATTGAAATAAAACCTGTGACTTTATTTCGGATTGTCGGAACAATTCCTTCATAGCATTCATTGTCCAAATTTACCCAAACCTGAGGTATATGATTAGTTCTAAGATTATCTATCAGTTCGGGTAGCCGGCGGTATTCATCAGGTCCGACAACAATATCCGCATGATACTTTTGAGCAAGCACCTCTTTATAATTTTGTGCCATACATCCTAATACACCGATAATTAAATCCGGTTTAGTCTTTTTTAAGCCTTGTAATTGTAATAATCTGCCAATTGCTCGATTTTCCGCATGTTGTCGGACCGAACAAGTGATTAAATAGATAATATCTGCTTCATTTTCCGAAAAGACTGGTTCATAGCCTGCTGACTCCATAATAGAACTGACAATCCCTTCTTCATACAGATTCATCTGACAACCATAGGTCTTGATGAAAAACTTATTTCTTAACATATCTCAGCAAAGCATTCAAGATACTCTCACATTAATTTATTAAGCACAACTTTGCAAAAAGATTTCGCATAGGATTTAACGCAAGTAAAATAATATCTCTAATCATAATAATAATCTATCTAAATTATTACTTTGTCAAGGTTAATCTCTGGTCACCAATTACTTTTAGCAAATTTCTAATCGCAACAATTTTTTGATTCTTAAAAAATACTCTGGGCACGCGTGGACTTATTCTTGATGTGATTTCATAAGGAATGGTCTTGGCCCAAGATGCAACTTCACGCACTGAAATTGTTTCTTTGCCTAATGTGCCGAACAAAGCCACTTCATCCCCAATGCGCACATTGGGAATATCAGTAACATCAATCATAATCAAATCCATACAAATATTGCCAACAATCTTAGCCCGTTTAGTATTGCCATCAATGGTTTGCACCAGAACTTCACCTTTATTATCAAGTCCATAAGGATAACCATCACCATAACCAGCAGTCACCACTGCAATCAAGGAATCGCGAGCAGTAAAATATTTTCGGTCATAACTAATACTTCGGCCAGGTGGTACTGAGCGCAAATTGACAATCCGACTATAAAGACTCATTACCGGCAATAAATCTAATTGTCTGGCTTCTGGTTTCTGATTATTAGGCAAAACACCATAAACTGCTAAGCCTGGTCTAATCATATCAAAATCAGCATTAGGAAAATTAAGATAGCCGGCAGAATTGGAAGCGTGGAAAAGAATATTGGTAAATCCACAAGTTCTTAATTTAGCAATTAAACTTTCAAATTTTTCAATTTGCATTAATGTAAAATCCCAGTCCGAATCTGCTGAAGGAAAATGGGTATAGATACCGTCAATAATCAATGATTTATAACTGGCAATCACTTGGATGTTTTCAAAAGCCGATTCATAATCTAAGCCGGTTCGGCCCATACCTGTATCAATCTCAATATGGATATGAATATCCGCACCTTTAATTTTTGTGCTTTGCCATAGGGCTTTGGCAAATCCCATTTCACTAACAGTTGGTATTAAATCATATTCCCAAAGCATATCAATCTCGGAATATGGAATTGGGCTGAGAATCAAAATTGGAGTTTTAACCCCACCGTACCTTAGAGAAATACCTTCCTCAACACCAGCCACACCCAACATCGCAACTTCATCTTGTAATTCCAGAGCAATTTCTTTGGCACTATGACCATAAGCATCGGCTTTAATTGCTAAAAGTATCTTCTTATTGCTTGTCGAGTTTTTTATTTGCGTGAGATTATGCCGTAAAGCATCAAAATCAATCTTTGCCCAAATTCGACCAAAATCCATATAAAATGATAGTAAATTATAATTCCAAAAAAGTCAATAATCTTAAACGGATTAATTTTACATATTCGATTTTAGCAAAGAAGTTTAAGAGAAAAATTCTTTCAATTTCAATTTAGAATGTTATTTTTATATTAAATGGTTTATACTACAAATTTACCAATAAATGATAATGTTATTTTTATATTCAATATTTTTATACTACAAATTTACCAATAAATGATAAAAGAAGAATACAATAATACATAAACTTTCTCTCGGATAATAC
>JAOABV010000075.1 GCA_026418155.1 candidate division WOR-3 bacterium
CTCTCCTGCTGTTTAAGTTCTAATACTTTTCCCCAATATTTGATTATCTCTCCATTGCCAAGTTGCCTGGTAATTCTTAACTAAACTTGACGATAAAAGATAAATTATTTATGATAGATTGATGGCAGAAAGAGTCGTCGTTGCAATGAGCGGTGGTGTTGATTCTTCGGTCACCGCGGTATTATTAAAAGAACAAGGTTATGATGTTGTGGGCATTACAATGCACATCTGGGATGTCCCAGACAATGGTAGTATCCGTAATTGTTGTGGTTATAAAGCAATTGCTGATGCCCAAAGAGTCTGTGCTAAACTGAAAATCCCCTTTTATACAATTGACCTGAGAGGTGTTTTTAAGCAAAAAGTAATTGATAATTTTTGCACTGAATACCTTAAAGGTAGAACACCTAATCCTTGTATTAGATGTAATAAGTTTATAAAATTCCCTTTTTTCCGAAAAAAAGCCCATGAACTTAATGCCACTAAAATCGCCACAGGCCATTATGCAAGAATCGAATATGATAAGACTCAAAACCGATGGTTATTAAAAAAAGGAGTTGATGATAAAAAAGACCAGTCCTATGTGTTATATCCATTAAGCCAAAAAGAACTATCCCAAACCATATTACCTTTGGGCAATTTAACGAAATCTGAAGTCCGGGCATTAGCCAAGCAATTTCAACTGCCAATCGCCGATAAACCGGAAAGTCAAGAAGCCTGTTTTATTCCTGACAACAATTATCCGAAATTTTTAATGGATACTTATAATATCAAAGCGATCCCAGGCAAAATTATTAATACCAAAGGTGAAGTAATTGGCAAACATCCGGGAATTATTTATTACACAATCGGCCAAAGAAAAAGAATTGGCATTGCGGCTAAAGAACCCTTATATGTAATAAACATTGATGCCCTAAATAATACCCTTATTGTTGGCACCGAAAAAGAAGTGTATGGTAAAAAATTGATTGCGGATAATTTAAACTTTATTAGTATTGATACTCTAAAAAGACCCATCAAAGCACAAGTTAAAATCCGATATACTCATATTCCAGCCGAGGCCCTAATAAGTCCAATTGATGATAATCGAGTGTCTGTCGAATTTACTGAACCCCAATGGGCAATTACTCCTGGTCAATCAGTCGTGTTTTATGATAATGATGTGGTCATTGGCGGCGGAGTAATTATCGACCGGCAATCTGATTGACATTGATTCATATATTATAATAAGTTAATTAATTGACATTGATTCATATTAGGCATATAATAAGTTAATTAAAAGACAGTCGGAGGAACAATGTTTATATTATTTTTACTATCTTTATCCACGATTAATGTCGAATCAAAGATTGATTCGGTGATAGTCTTTTCAGATAGAGCAGTTATTGTGCGCAAAGCAACAGTGACACTGAGCGGTTCCGAAACGATAAGATTTCCCGAATTATCTGGAATGCTCGATGACAATACAGTGCGGGTTAAATCAGACGGTTTAAGAATCGGTGAAGTCCAAATTAGACGCGGCTATATTGAAAAACCCATCGGTCGAGTTAAAGTATTAAAGGATAGTATCAAACTCTTGGAAGACAAAGTGCGCAACATAGAGAATAACTTGAAAGTGCTTGAAGCCAAAGAAAGTTTTCTTAATTCAGTCAAATTGGGTTCACCGGAAATTATTAATAAAGAACTTATTACGGGTAAAATTTCACCTGATGCTTGGCGTCAAGCATTATCATTTGTTGCTGAAGAGTTGACTTTAGTAAAATCTCGGCAGATTGAATTTACTCGGGAAAAAGAAGACATCACAAAAAAGTTAGATGCTTTGCGTCGAGAATTATCGGACATTCAAGCCAAAATGGAAAATCGTAAAGAAGTAATCGCAGAAGTCGAAGCCCAAAATCCAGATACCTATCCTATAGAACTGAGTTATGTCATTCCTTATGCGGTTAGTTGGGTTCCTTACTATGAATTACGTGCTGACCCTTCAGCCGGTAATGTTGAGATTAGTTATTTTGCGAAAATCAGCCAGCGCACCGGTGAAGATTGGGAACGAACAAAGTTAGTAATATCAACTGCCGCACCGGCTTTGGCCGGAGTTGCGCCCGAGCCTTATCCTTGGTTGGTTTCAATCGAAGAACCAAAACCAATTGCAACCAGAACTGCAGTGATGAGTGAAGAAGCAATTCAATATGCTGCACCAATGGAGGCAGCCAAGGCAGATATTGCAGTGCCCCGAATTGAGACCGGGATTTCTTTACAATATGTCATTGCTGGTCGCATCTCTTTACAAAGTGGCGAACCGGCAAAGAAGTTTTCTTTATATCGGGCAAAACTTCCTGCCGAATTTGAGTATTATACTCTACCCAAAGCCCAAGAACTCGCCTATCTTAAAGGAAGACTAAAAAATACCAGCGATTATGTCTTTCTACGCGGAGAAGCCAATACTTATGTTGGCGGTGAATTTACAGGTAAAACCGATATTTCGACCATCGCACCTGAAGAGTCAACAGAAATTAGTTTTGGAACTGACGAGCGGGTTAAAATCAAACGAGAGTTGATTAGGACTTTCATCACTTCATCAGGACTTTTCGGCAAAAGAGAACGAAGAGAGTTTATCTATAAGACCACGGTGGAAAACTTGCGACCCCGAGAAATTGAAATAAAACTGATTGAACAGATTCCGGTTTCTCAGCATAAAGATGTCGAAATAAAAGTTATTAAAATTGAACCGAAAGGATATGAAGAAGATAAAAATTTAGGCACATTTACTTGGCGACCGAAACTGGTTCAACAGCAAAAATTTATTGTGGAACTTAACTATTATGTGGAATATCCCAAAGGCAAAATCGTTACCGGTCTTTACTGAACTGACAATATCTTATAAAGAAAATACTTAGTTTCACAGTTAATAAATACTTAGATTCATAGTTAATAAACATCCCGGTGCGTTCGATAATACTTATTATCTGCACGGAAATCATAGCAAAAAATAGTCTGCGGGTTTCAAGTATCTTCTATAGCAAAAACTAAATTTTTTATTATCTTCAGATGCTAAGTATTGACAAATCATTTTATTCGTTTATGCTATTAATACGGGCCCGTAGTGTAGCCTGGTTTAACACGTCGCCCTGTCACGGCGAAGACCGCCAGTTCAAATCTGGTCGGGCCCGTTAAGAAATAAAACCGGAGTAAAAATTAGCCGTGAAAGAAAAATTCTTTAATACCAGACGAACTATCTTATTTATCATCTTAGGAATTTTAATAATTGTCTATATCAGCAATAAGTTCAGGTCCTATAAAATATTACAATTAAGACGAGTCCAGACTCAAGAGCAAAGTTTATTACATAAAGAAGTGCGGAAATTGTTAAAAGGACTTAAGGATAATAAAGACTCGCTGGTCTATTCGCTCTTTGATTCGGCATTTATCAAAGCAAATAATCTGGACTCTTTTATCTCAGTCTTACATCAGTGGCGTAACGGCCGAAAGATAAAAAAAATTAAAATCCAAAAACTTACTATTTTAGGTCGGGGTGGACATATTACCAGTTGGGTAACATTTGACAATCGCGAAAAGGTATTCTTGTATCAATCCTGGATTAAGACTAAAACCGGATGGAAGATTTTATGGCTTTCCAAACTTTTGCCCCAAAGTTTTGCGTATGCCGAGAATGATAGCAATGAGATTAAAAAAATAAAATTATTAGCCCTCGAACAATTAATTACTCGTCAAGGTATCAGAAGGGTCATCGGTGAAAATCCGATTCCAGAAACTTTAATTATCGCTTTAGCCCAAAATTCGAAAAAATTACACCTTCGGTTACAAGGTTACACAATCCGGGAATGGACCCATAACGAGATAAGAAAAAACTATTTTAAGACCGGTGCCCTATTTTTTCTTGAATTCGCCACAATCCGAATCCTCAATGATATTGCAACTTGTTATGTCGATATTAAACCCTTATACCTCCGAATTCCGCGATTGTCCCGAAATCGGGGATTACAACTATATTTTATAAAAGAAAATAACTCTTGGCAGTTTGATTCCTATGGTAGTAGATGGTAATTATTTTAACCCAATTGGATAAGTTCCTACTCCATATAAGAACTTCGCACTAAAGGACCAGCAACAACTTTAGTCAATCCCTTTTCTAAAGCGTAATTTTTATATTCGAGAAATCTTTGCGGACTAATATATTCTTGAACGGGTAAACATCTCTTATCTGGTTGCAGATACTGCCCAATGGTTAGAATGTTAACTTTAACTGCTAATAAATCATTGATTGTTGCCTTAACTTCTTGGTCCGTTTCACCTAATCCCAGCATAAAACCACTTTTTGTTACAAGGCCGGGTTTTATTTCCCGAGCAGTCTTTAATACCTGCAAAGAGAGTTGATAACTGGCTTTCGGGTCTCGAACTACCGGCGTTAATCGTTCGACAGTTTCTAAATTATGAGCCAAGACATCGCAACCTGCATCAATCACTTTGCTAATGGCTGATGTGCTTCCCGAAAAATCCGGAACCAGGACTTCCACTTTTATATTCTTATCGGTCTTTTTTATTAGGCGAATCGTTTTTGCAAATTCGTCCGCACCGCCATCTGATAAATCATCGCGTGTGACCGAAGTAATGACAACATAAGAAAGATTTAACATTTCAACTATCTCGGAAATTCTTAAGGGTTCGGTTTCATCAATATAACCATTAGGCCTGCCCGTCGGCACTGCGCAGAATTTACAATTTCGGGTGCAGATGTTACCAAGAATCATAAAAGTCATATGCCGGTTTTGCCAACAATGAATGCGGTTCGGACACTGGCCCGAAATACAGATGGTATTCAACTTCGCTGAGTTTAATTTCTTCTTAACCAACTCGTAGTTAGCACTCGCTGGCAGTTTGATTTTGAGCCAAGCCGGTTTCATATTTTACCTTTGCCAGATTAGACGCTTCTCACTTGCCTTGCTTTAGCCAAGAAAGATACTTTTGGTATCCTCGGGAAATATCTATCGCAATAATTTCAGGCAATTCGTAAGGATGAATTTGCCGAATAGTAGTTTCCACTTTACGATATCGGTTTGTTGTCGTCTTTATGATGCACAAATATTCTTTAGCATTTTGCATCTTATTTTTCCAGATATAAATACTTCTAATCGGACCTAAAATTTGAGTGCAGGCAGATAAAGAGTTTTTTACTAAGGTTTGACAAATTTTTTCGGCATCACTTTTTTGGGCGGTTGTGGTTAAAACTAAAAGAAATTTTGCCATAAGCAACTTCTCCTTATGAATTTATGATTAGAAATTTATGATTAGAAATTTATGATTATTATTTTTAGCAGTAGTTGTTAGCACTAAGAGAAATTTAGTCATAACAGTTGAATCTCCTAAAACATTTTAATTTTGCCATCTTTAATATAGGCCCAAGACATCATTGGTGTGGTATTGCCGTAGCCAATATCACCTTTTTTATTTAAGGCAATTACACCGCATAATACGCCTTTAGTTTTAGCATATTCCATTGCCCTATCGACTGCTTTTTGTGCGGAATATTTTGCCATTAAATCCACTACCATTTTAGACAAAAGTAAACGCATAATGCCTTCGCCGTGTCCAGTAGCAGTTGCCGCGCCTGTTTTGTTTGCATACAGACCAGCCCCAATAATTGCTGAATCGCCGATGCGTCCTGGCAGTTTTCCTAAAATACCGCCGGTTGATGTTGCTACTGCAATATTCTTATTACGGTCTAAAGCAATGGCTCCGACTGTGCCCAAATTAAGATATTTTTTAATTTTTCTGAAATACAAAGATTTCCCTGTAGTTTTTAATTCATGTAGCCGTTTTCGTTGAATTGCAGTAATCTTTTGATATTTCTTAAAACCACAGCGTCGGGCAAATTTTTGCGCACCAGCACCGACTAATAATAAATGGTCAGTCTCTTCCATAACTTTTCGGGCAACTAAAATCGGATTTCTGACTTGACTGATTGCAGCCACGGCGCCAAAATTACCTTTATCGGTCATAACTCCTGCGTCCATTTCGATTTTGCCCTCAATAGTTAAAGTTGAACCTGTGCCACAATTAAAAGTCGGGTCATCTTCCATTAATTGAACAACTTCACACACCACATCCAACGCACTCGTATTTTTAGTTAATTTTTGCCAACCTTTTTGTAATACAGTATAAATTCCTTGGCGATGGGCTTGGACATTAAGTTTCCTTCCCGCACCACCATGAATAATAAGCACTGGCATATAATTAAAATAACTAAATCGGACAATATAGTCAATCCTAAATTTACACAAGATATTACACACTACCATAGATAAATTTAAATACGAAACGCTCTCCAAAAGTCAAAATTTATCCCTTATACGGAACCCAAAAATACCAAGTTAGATTAATTGCAACCTGTAAAAGTCAAAACCTATCCCTTATACGAAACCCAAAATACTAAGTTTGTTTTAGATAAAGCGCACTCTACAAAACTCAAAATTTACCCCTTATACGGAACCCCAAATACTAAGTTTTAGATTAATTTGCAACCCCTAATTACAACATAAGCCAACTAACAGATATTTACCATTAACTATCAGCAAACAAGATTTGGTGTATTCTAACTGGTCTATATCCGTCCAGCCCTTACCTATCCAAGACATTTACCATTAACTATTAGCAAATGAGACTTGATGATTTGAATGGTAAATTTTCATTCGCTCCCTCAGAATAACTGATAATAAAATTATGTCCTTTAGGCATAATAAAAATTAAAGACATATTATATCTAACCCACTAACAATCAAACAACTAACAACTAATCACTACTTACAAAGGGTATAGTGGGGTATATCAGGATGTAATTTCAAAACCAGAACAAAAAGCATTTTTAAAATTACGCTCAGTTAGGCGCCAAAACCCGCAGATAAAGTCTCTTCTAAAAGAATTCATAAACAAACGCTTAAAAGACTACCCAATAAGAAGTGTAAGAAGACTTTTATTAGGACTTAAAATAAGGCACTTCTTAGCCTTAAGAAACCCGCGCGTATCTGATTACCAGCCAACCTGGCAATGGAGAGATAATCAAATATTGGGGAAAAGTATTAGAACTTAAACAGCAGGAGAA
>JAOABV010000076.1 GCA_026418155.1 candidate division WOR-3 bacterium
CTCCTTGGGGGCTCGGGCACAGGAAAATCAGTAATTTTAAGATCTATCATTGGCCTTGAAAAACCAGATCGTGGTCAAATTATTTTTGAAGACTCTGACATTACTAAATTAAAGGAAAAAGAATTATTTGAGGTACGAAAAAAAATCGGATACGCATTTCAAAATGGTGCTCTTTTTGATTCCATGACTGTTGAAGAAAATATCCGGTTACCCTTAGAAGAATGCTCCTGCCTTAATGAAAAAGAGATTAGTGCGCGAGTAAAATCAGTATCTCAAATGTTACATCTTGACGCTTGGTTTCTTAAGAAAAACTGTGCCCAACTATCTGGTGGTGAACGAAAACTGGTTGCAATTGGCCGTGCCATTATTAATAATCCAACTTATCTTTTATACGATGAACCGACTACCGGTCTTGACCCGATAACTCATGATAAAATCTGTGATGTGATTAAAGAGTTAAATAAACCCGGTATTCTTGTGACCCATAATCTAAACACAATCAGAAAGATTGACATCAAGACAATCTACCAATTACAATCAGGGAAACTAACTTCTCTATGTCTATGAAAATAACAGTTAGAACCTCTTTACAAAAGTCAATTCTTTGCTGTGAAGACACTAAATTTTTCTGTGGCTTCAGTGTCTTCAGTGGCAATTTAAGAATTTATTAATTAAGGAGTATTATGACTCGGTCAAAGCCAATCGTTGTTATTATCTTTGTTCTTATCATCATCGCCCTTATTGTGTTCAGTTATTTATACTTGTCAGGTTATTATCACCACCTTAGCGGTTATCAATCCGAAGTCTATTTTGACCAAATCTCTGGACTTAAAATCGGTTCACCGGTCTATGTCCGTGGTATGGAAAAAGGTAAAGTTACTCAGATTGAATTGATTGAAAATGGTAAAAAAGTCAAGGTCGTCTTTACGCTTGATAAAAAAATCCTGCTTACTGAAGATACAAAATTTGCCATCCGCAGTTTAAGTTATTTTGGCACCGACCGCATTTTAATGGTTACGCCTGGCTCAGGACCTCTTGCGAACAAAAACACAAAATTTTACGGCACCAATGAAGTCTTAGAATTAGAAGAGTTCTTTTTGAAATTTAACAATCTTGTGACTAAATTAGAATCAATTCCGATTACCGAGCAAATCCGCTCCATCAAAACGGAAATCACTTCTGCAATGCAATCCCTATCTCAAAAATTTCCTGCCCCTATTGCCGAATTGTCGCAACAACTCAGTATATTGAATAGTAAATTGGACTCTTTGCGTATGATTATGCAAACGGACGGCACAATTAAAAAACTCATCACCAGCGATGAACTCTATTTAGAACTCCGGCAAACCAATCAGAAGTTAAAAGAACTGATTGAAGACATTAAGACCAATCCGCAAAAATATCTTCAAATTAAGATGTTCTAAGACGACTATTCAGTAATGAATCATAAAGAAAAAACCGTGCTCATTTTTCTCAGTGTCGGTCTAAGACTATCCTTTAGTAATGAATAATAAAGAGAAGGCCGTCTTAATCTTTCTCAGTATCTGCCTTTTGGTTGGTGCGGGCATCTCGTTCCTGCGCAATCAGATTTATCAACGCAACTTAGAAAAAATTACCCTCACAGCAACTAATTCGCGACAAACCGAAATGGCATCAGCCGATTCTTTAGAATCGGAAACTGCTAATCTCTTTAATATTAATACTGCTTCGCAAAAAGAACTGGAAGCCTTACCTAATATCGGACCGGTCTTAGCCCAAAGAATTATTGAATATCGTAAAATCCATCAGGGTTTTAAGTGTAAAGAAGACTTGTTAAAAGTCTCAGGCATTGGTCCAAAAAAATATTTCGCTATCAAAGAGAAAATAACCATAGACTAACTATGAACATCTACGAAATCATCACCAAAAAGAAACAGGGTAAAGAATTAACTTCTGCAGAAATAGAGTATTTGGTCTTGGGTTATACTAAAGGCGAAATTCCTGACTATCAGTTTGCCGCATTCTTAATGGCAGTCTGGTTTCAGGGTATGAGTTTTTCCGAGACAACACATCTCACCAAAGCCATGATGCATTCGGGTAAAATCTTTGACCTTTCCGCAATTAAGCAACCGAAAATTGACAAACATTCTACTGGTGGTGTTGGCGATAAGGTCTCTCTGATTTTAGCACCGTTAGTGGCGGATTGTGGTATTGTTGTGCCCATGTGTTCGGGCCGAGGTTTAGGTCATACTGGTGGCACCTTAGATAAATTAGAATCGATTCCCGGATTTCGAACTAATCTCACGGAAAAAGAGTTTATCACGCAATTAAAACAAATCGGCGTAGCAATGATTGGTCAAACTGAGGAATTAGCCCCTGCTGATAAAAAGATTTATGCGCTTCGAGATGTCACGGCTACAGTTGATTCTATTCCCTTAATTTCAACTTCAATTATGTCTAAAAAACTCGCTGAAGGCATTGACGGTCTGGTCTTAGATGTGAAAACCGGTTCTGGTGCCTTTATGAGACGATTGTCTGATGCGAAAAAATTGGCACAAATAATGTGTGAGATTGGCAAACGGATGGGTAAAAAAGTTTCGGCATTAATTACTGATATGGCACAACCTTTAGGTAAAATGGTCGGCAACTCCTTAGAAGTAATCGAAGCAATTGAAACCCTAAAAGGCAGAGGACCACAAGACCTACTTACAGTAACAATAACTTTAGCCGAAGCGATGTTAAGTCTGGCAGGAATTAAACGAACCCAAGCCAGAAAAATGTTAATTCAAAGTATCAAATCCGAGTCAGCCTTGAAAAAATTCCGCGAACTCATAAAAGCCCAAAACGGTGATGAAAGAGTAATTGACGATTATACTCTTTTACCTCAACCCCAATACGAATACCAACTTAAAAGTCCGCAGACCGGCTACATTCAAAAACTTGACGCTTTAACAATTGGCTTGCTATCTGTCGAATTAGGTTGTGGTCGAAAGACCCTTACGGATAAGATTGATTATAGTGCGGGTTTTATCTTTTATAAAAAAATCGGAGATAAAGTTAAAAAAGATGAACCACTGGCAAAAGTAGTCGGTCAAAATCAAGACAAAGTTAAAAGCGTTGGTGAGCAATTATTGTCCGCATACAAAATAACCACACAAAAAAGTAAACCACCTCCACTAATAAAATTTTACTACCGAACTTAATAAACTCGGCTTGCTTCTCATTACCCAACTCAAAACTTATCTTGGGGATTCAGGCGCAGATAATTGCTCAATTCGGCGATATTCGGCATTAAGAAAACATCCGACCTTTTTACGGATAAAAGTCTTAGCCGGCTTGCGCAAAACAATGGCTAAATCAATTATCTCTTCACCATACTTATTCTTAATTTCGCCTACAGCATCTAACATCCGAGTAACTTTGGGTTGACTCCAAAATAGATTTAACTGTTGAGTTGCTGGCTTGGTTAAATTACTCACACTAACACCAACCAGTCTAATACTATTTTTCTCCAAGAGCGATTTTTGATAATACTTAATAAATAACTGATAAGCCGTATCTGCAATAATCTTAGGATGAGCCGTAAATTCTCCAATGGTCTCTGATTTACCCCAATTAGTAAAATCATTGGTCCTTAAAACCAAAGTAATCGTTTTACCCGCTAAACCTTCTTTTTGTAATCTTCGGCTAACTTTACTGGCAAGATAATAGATATACCACCTTATCGTCTCTGAGTCATTAGTATCATAAGGCAAAGTATAGGAATGGCCTACGGATTTTATTTCCCAAAAATTTGAAGGATTAACCACACAGTCACCAATGCCATTGGCTGATTGATATAGCATCTCACCATATTTGCCAAATCTTTCTTTTAACACGGATAAAGGAAAATGGGCTAAATCACCTATGGTCTTAATCCCTAATTCATTGAGATGAACTTTCATTCGCTCGCCAACACCAATTAATTCTTCCACGGGTAAGGGCCAAATCACATTGGGCACATCTTTATCTTCAATAATCGTCAGACCATCAGGTTTATGCCTATCTGCAGCCATTTTGGCTAAAAGTTTATTGGGTCCAATGCCAATTGAACAGGTTAAATTCAACTCCTCTTTGATTCGGGCTTTAATCTTTTGGGCAATTGTTTCAGCCGGACCCCATAATCTTTGCACACCAGTAACATCTAAAAACGCTTCATCAATTGAATATGGTTCCACTAAATCCGTAAACTCTTGATAAATCGCAATCAGCCGATGACAATAGTCAAGATATTTATCTTGATTGCCGAGCACGACTATCGCATCCGGACAGAGTTTTTTCCCTTCTGGCAAAGACATTCCGGATTTTACCCCAAACTTTTTTGCTTCATAAGAAGCCGCAGTAATAACACTTCGCTTATATGGACTACCGGCAACAAAAATCGGTTTCCCTTTAAGCATCGGATTATGGACTTGCTCAATTTGCGCAAAAAAGGCATCCATATCAATCAGCATAATTACTCGAGTTGGGTATATTTCTCTGAGCTCCATTTGAACTTTTGAACCTTTGAACTTTTTCACTTTTGAACCTTTGAACTTTTTCACTTTTGAACCTTTAATCTTTTGAACCTTTGAACTTTTAAACTTTATTTTTATCTTCATTCCATTCCGATTTTCAACAACTGCCAGTTCATTTTCGCAGTGTTAAACTCTAATTCATAGATATTGCCATTCTCATCTGTGACCGCAAAACTATAGATTAAAAAATTGCCTTCGCGTCTGTGCCAAGTGCCATTGACTTTAACAATTGGATAGACCCGATTGCGCCAGTAAAATATTTTAGGTTTGATGTGTGAATCTTGAAAAAGACATTCCACTGCAATCGGTTCTGCAATCGTTTCGTAATGCATCGTTTAATAAGAATCTGCCCGCCAAAACGCTAAATGCGAGCCCGATGCATCTGCTGACTTTTACCTAAAAACTCATTGCGCATCATACCGAGTTCAATAAAGCACTACAAAAATCTTTAAGGCACACCCGCAGTATTATCAATATTCTGCACCGCACATCATAATCAGACTGAACCCAATAAAGCAAATTCTCTAACCAAAACCTGTATTGCTGACCTATAAAATCATTATAGGCTCAGAGACTCAATCAAGCAATCTGTCTCGAAGATTGACTTATAATCTTGCTCTCAGCAATATGCGGTTCAAGTAATTGCGTTTATACTATCTACCGACTCTTCGAAATAGACCGATGACTTTACCAAGTATGCGCACTTACACTATCTGCCGACTCTTCGAAATAAGCCGATAACTTTACCAAGTATCCGTACTTCTTCAGAACCCTTCTTTATCGTGATAGTAGGAAACTTCTTATTTGCCGGGATTAAAAGAATTGTATCGTTTTTCGGATAATAGTATTTGAGCGTGACTTCTTCACCAATCAGCACTGCAACAATATCATTCTTTTCTGCGACACTTTGCGGACGAACAAAGACCAAATCGCCATTATAAATTCCCGCATCTTTCATCGAATCGCCCTTTACTCGTAAAGCAAAGACATCTTTACCTTTTATCAAATCGCGGTCCAGCCGAACATTGCCTTCAATATTCTCTACCGCCAGAATCGGTTGTCCGGCCGCAATCCTGCCGACAATCGGAATTATAAGATAATCCTCCTTAACCACAGTCGATTTTTCCACCAGTTCAATAGTTCGAGCCCGATAGTGCTTTTTACGAATATAACCCTTTTTTTGTAGCGCATTGAGATGGTCAAACGCACTCGGCTTCGCCATCTTAAAATGCTGAGCAATCTCTTCATACGACGGCGGATAATTATTGCGTTCCAGAAACTCTTTGATGAACCGCAGAATTCTTGCTTGCTTTTTCGTTAACTCTTTACGCATACTATATTATACCTAACTTCAGTAAGGATGTCAAGGAAAATTTCAGGGACCGTCCTTTTCTTTTTATAAATGACTTAATGGGCTCAGTAAAAATATTATTAAGAAAAATTAATAATTGAAGCAATCTTTATAATATATAAGAAACAGTCACGCCCTTTTCCTTTTGATATGGTAGATTCTAAAAGACCAATAAAAGTAGTGGATAACAATTGAGATTTGGTCGGTTAAAAATAAAGGTGTATTCTCCTATATGGTGAATAATATTTGGGTAAATTTAGACTTGATAGGTTAAAAATAAAGGTGTGTCCTCCTTTTGAAGGCTTGACAAATTATACTATCT
>JAOABV010000077.1:0-301 GCA_026418155.1 candidate division WOR-3 bacterium
CTTACCACCAAGTTCTAAAGAACACCGTTTTAAGGTCTTTCCGCAAACTTCGGCAATTCTTTTACCAATTTCTGAGGAGCCAGTAAAGGAGACGCCGCAAATATCTGGATGATTAATTATTGCTTCGCCAATTTTGCCGCCAGAACCATAGACAATATTCACCACACCATCAGGAATTCCAGCCTGGACTAAGGCATCAACAAATTCACCAGCACTGGCAGGAGTATAGGTTGCTGGTTTGAAGACAACAGTATTACCACAAAGTAATGCGGGAAAGATTTTCCAGGAAGGAATTGCCATG
>JAOABV010000077.1:311-6033 GCA_026418155.1 candidate division WOR-3 bacterium
GCCCCAAACACCGATAGGTTGACGAATCACAAATGCCATCTTATTAGAAAGTTCTGAAGGTGTGGTATAAGAAAATAGTCTTCTGCCTTCACCCGCCGCATATAAGCCAGTATCAATTGCTTCTTGGACATCGCCTCTGGTTTCTTTAAGCACTTTACCCATTTCTCGAGTCATAATTCGTGCCAGTTCTTCTTTGCGTTGGATTAAGATTTCTGTTGCCTTACGAATGATTTCCCCGCGTTTTGGTGCTGGCACTTTGCGCCATTTTTCAAAGGCTTTTTTTGCCGCAGATACTGCTTTATTGACATCTTCAACTTCGGATAATGGAAAGATGCCGACAACATCATCTTGATTTGCCGGATTTAAGTCTTTATAAGTTTTGCCTGAACTTGATTCAACATATTTGCCGTTGATAAGATTTTTATATATTTTTGCCATTGAAATCCTCCAATATTTTTGATATTTGATATTTAATATTATAATGGTATATTGCCATGTTTTTTGGGTGGCAATTTATCTCGTTTGGTTTCAAGTATTTTTAGATATTTTATCAATTCTTTTCTGGTTTGTTTTGGTTCAATTATATCATCAACATAACCCCGACTTGCGGCAACATAGGGATTGGCAAATTTATCCCGATATTCATCAATCAATTTTTGTCGCATTGCTTTAGGGTCTTCGGCTTCGCTGATTTCTTTACGATAGATGATATTGACCGCGCCTTCTGGTCCCATTACGGCTAATTCGGCTGTAGGCCAAGCAAGATTAATATCTGCCCGAACTTGTTTTGAACCTAAAACACAATAAGCGCCACCATAAGATTTTCGAGTGATAACTGTAATTTTCGGCACGGTTGCTTCACAATAGGCATAGAGTAATTTTGCGCCGTGTTTGATAATTCCACCATGTTCTTGAGAGACTCCAGGTAAAAAGCCCGGCACATCTTCAAAAGTAATAATCGGAATATTAAAACAGTCACAGAATCTAATAAACCGAGCACCTTTAATTGACGAGTGAATATCTAAAACACCAGCCATAATTGATGGCTCTTGAGCAATAATTCCGACTACTTGTCCATCAAGTCGAGCAAATCCGACAATGATATTTTGCGCATAGTCTTTATGAACTTCAAAAAAACTATCCCGGTCAACAATGTGTAAGATAACATCTTTCATTACATAAGGTTTATTCGGGTCATCAGGAATAATTTTATTCAACTCTTCATCTTCGCGATTCGGGTCATCTTCTGATTCAATTATTGGAGGGTCTTCCAAATTATTTAAGGGCAGATAAGATAAAAGTTTTCTGATATTGAGTAAACACTCTTCGTCGTTATTAGCGACAAAATGAGCGACTCCGGATTTAGATGCATGGATCTGGGCTCCACCTAATTCGTCAAAACTCACTTCTTCATGGGTTACGGTCTTAACAACCTCGGGTCCAGTAATGAACATATAACTTGTGGCTTTGACCATAAAGATAAAATCCGTTAGTGCTGGCGAATAGACCGCACCACCAGCACAAGGACCCATAATCGCAGAAATTTGCGGAATTACGCCAGAGGCTTGAGTATTACGCCAGAAGATTTCCGCATAAGCCGCTAAACTGACAACACCTTCTTGGATTCTTGCACCACCAGAATCATTTAAGCCGATAACCGGAATGCCCATTTTTAAGGCAAAGTCCATTATCTTACAGACTTTTTCACCAAAGGCTAAAGACAAAGTGCCACCAAAAGCAGTAAAATCGTGGGAAAAGACTGCAACCGGTCGACCATCAATTCTACCTAATCCAGTTACAACTCCGTCGCCAAGAATTTTTTTCTCTTGCATGCCGAAGTCATAAATCCGATGCGTAACAAAAGCATCAAATTCTTGAAAACTACCTTTATCTAAAAGTAAATCAATTCGTTCTCGTGCAGTTAGTTTACCGGTTTCGTGTTGTTTATCAATACGTTCTTTTCCACCACCCAATTTTGCCTTTTCTCGTAACTCGTGTAGTCTCTTAATTGCATCGTCCATTTTCATTTGAAACTCCTTATCTGCCACAAAGTCACAGAGTTCACCGAGAAAAAATAATTATCAATTAGTTCTCTTTTTCTCGGCGGTTCTGTGAGTTTCAATTTTAAAGTATTTCTTCAGATAATCAACAATTTCTGCGGTATCGGTTCCTGGACCAAATAATTTTCCGATGCCCATCTTATATAATTTTTCTTTGTCTTCATCAGGAATTATGCCGCCACCAAATAACAGAATATTAGTGGCTTTTTTCTTTTTGAGTAATTTAAGCACTGCCGGAAATAGCGTCATATGAGCACCAGAAAGGATAGAAAGTCCAATGGCGTCAACATCTTCTTGTAATGCAGTTTGCACAATCATTTCCGGTGTTTGGTGTAAGCCGGTATAAATGACTTCAAAGCCGGCATCTCTTAATGCTCTTGCCACGACCTTGGCACCTCGGTCATGCCCATCTAAACCTGGTTTGGCTACTAATATCCTTAGTTTTTTTTGCATTTTACCTCCAGTAAAGATGATTACAGCGATATAAAAACCAATGTCGCAGATATTCCATTTGGGCTGTAATCATAGATTTAATAATATGCATATCTTACGATACCATTAATCGACGAATTTCACAGCGACGGCTACCAAAATTTACTAAAAGGCCAACTTTTATTCCCGATGCTTTTAAGTAGGATATAATTTGAGATTCAAAAATTTTCGGTGTTTTATTTTCAATTGCTTTTATTTCTACGATTACTTTATTTTCCGCAACTAAATCAGCTCGGAACTTACCAACTGCGACTCCATTATAAACAACCGTATATTCCTTTTCTACTTGGAAGGTTAATTTCCTATTTTGGAGGATAATTTTTAAGGCGTTTAAGTATATCCGTTCAATAAATCCTGGACCTAATGCATTGTGAACCTGGAAACAGCCCGAGATTATTTTAGCAGTAAGTGGGGCTCTTTTACTATCGAATTTTTTAGTTAACATAATTATTTTGAATATACTATCTATTATATCAAAGTAATCATCGCAGTCATCATCGATTTAGAACATAAGGGGTTCTCTATATTCAGTATGAGCATCCCAGTAATCACATTCTTTATCATCGTTATTTGTACTTAAACATTGTGATTATCGATACTCGCTAAAGATTTTTTATTACACTCATCGCAGTAATCTTTCTTATCGCTGTTATCATCAGTTTAGAACATAATGGTTTTTTAGATGTGTTTTCAGCATAATTACCGCAATAATATTTCTTATCGCTGTCATCATCAATTTAGAACATTGGTGGTTCTTTATATTCACCAAAGATTTCTTTCATTGCGCCACAAATTTCACCTAAAGTCGCATAGGCTCTTGCCGCATCTAAAATCGGATACATTATATTTTCTTTACTTTTGGCAACGCGTTTTAGTTCTTTTAAGCACTTTTGAACTTTATTATTGTCCCGCTTTTTTCTTAAAGTCTGTAATCGTCGGTGTTGTTCTTCTTCTACTCGGTGGTCAATTTTTAAGATGGGGATTTCTAATTTCTCATCAGTTAAAATAAATTCATTAACACCTACAATGATGCGTCTTTTTTCTTCTACTGCTTTCTGATATTGATATGAGGCATTGGCAATTTCCCTTTGGGGATAACCACTTTCTATGGCTTTAATCATTCCGCCCATCTTATCAATCTTTTCAAAATATTTATAGGCTTCTTCTTCTAATTTATTAGTTAAGGCTTCAACATAATACGAACCGCCTAATGGGTCAATAACATTAGCAACACCAGTCTCATAAGCAAGTAATTGTTGAGTCCGCAAAGCAATTAACACGGCTTTTTCCGTTGGTAATGCCCAGGTCTCATCCATTGAATTAGTATGTAAACTTTGGGTTCCGCCTAATACTGCAGCCAATGCTTGATAAGCAGTTCGGACAATATTGTTTTCAGGTTGTTGTGCAGTTAAGGTACAACCAGCAGTTTGTGTGTGAAAACGGAGTAACCAGGACTCGGGTTTTTTCGCTTTATAAGTGTTTTTCATTTCTCTTGCCCAAATACGACGCGCAGCTCGAAATTTCGCAATTTCTTCAAAGAAATCTAAATGGGAGTTGAAAAAAAATGAAAGTCTTGGAGCAAAGGTGTCAACATCTAAACCGGCTTTAATTCCTTCTTCAACATAAGTTAAACCATCTTTTAAGGTAAAAGCCAGTTCTTGAACTGCAGTTGAACCCGCCTCACGAATATGATAACCGCTGATTGAGATTGTATTCCATTTAGGAACCTCTTTGGCGGCAAATGCCATAATATCAGTAATAATACGCATTGATGGTTCAGGTGGAAAGAGCCAGGATTTTTGTGCAATGTATTCTTTTAAGATATCGTTTTGAATTGTGCCTCGCAGAACATTTGGTTTGACTCCTTGGTTTTCTGCAGTGGCAATGTAAAATGCCCAGATTACTGAGGCTGGTCCATTAATCGTCATTGAAGTTGAAACTTTATCCAAAGGAATGCCATCAAATAGCGTTTCCATATCTGCTAAAGATGAGATGGCAACACCGCATTTGCCAACTTCACCGGCACTCAATGGGTCATCAGAATCTCGGCCATAAAGTGTTGGAAAATCAAATGCGACCGACAGACCGGTTTCACCGTGTGCTAATAGGAATTTATAGCGTTTATTAGTGTCTTTAGCCGTGCCAAAGCCGGAAAACTGGCGCATAGTCCAAAGCCTGCCACGATACATTGTTTCTCTGATTCCCCGGGTGAATGGATATTTGCCTGGCATACCCAAGTCTCGCTCATAGTCTAAATTTTTAATGTCGTCAGGCACATAAACAATTTTTATAGGTATACCTGAAATCGTTGTATCATTTATTTGCTTAATATCATAACAAATCTCTTCTTTCAATTTTTCCTCCTTTTCAATCTGAAATTACAAGTACTTTAACTTCACAGATAGTAATGCTCAATCGTTGTCCTTGCTTAAAAGGGCTGTGATGTTGATTCATCTTGATTTAGTCCAAATCTTAATAATTTTATCTGACCCAGTATAAGGTGTTTCTTTACCTTTGATAATGTCATCAATCAGACGATCTAATTTTAACTGAACTTGCTTGTTAGTCCAGATTTGTTTACCAATTTTTTCTGCAACTAATTCTTCGATTTCCGATTGAATGGTCAATCGGATTTTGTCTTTGAGCCGATTGTCAGTTTGCAGAAACTTACGATGCGCAAAGATATTTTGGGATAACTCTTTGATGCCGATATTTTCCGTGGCAACAGTTTTTATTACCGGTGGCGTTCTTTCAAAATTTTTCATTTCTAAGACCGATTGAATTTCCATTACTAACTTATCCGCACCTTCCCGGTCAGATTTATTCACAACAAAAATATCAGCGATTTCCATTAAGCCGGCTTTCATTGTTTGAATGGAATCGCCGGCTTCAGGAACTAAAACAACGATAGTTGTATAAGCAATACCAGCAATATCTAACTCAACCTGGCCAACACCGATTGTTTCAATAATAATCATATCTTTACCAAAAGCATCTAACAGATGACAGATTTCTTTGGTCGTTTTAGCAATTCCGCCCAAGCTGCCGCGAGTTGCCATACTGCGAATAAAAACTTTTGGTTCTAAAAATAGTGAAGACATTCTGACCCGGTCGCCCAAGATTGCACCACCAGTAAATGGTGAAGTGGGGTCAACACAGACGATACCAAC
>JAOABV010000078.1 GCA_026418155.1 candidate division WOR-3 bacterium
GTGGCATTAGTTGGTGGAAAAACTTCTGAGTCTTTGCAAAGACTGACCGGAACTAATGATTTAATTACTTTTGTTACGCTGGGTTATATTTTTATTGGGTTTCTCAATATGGCATTATGGGCAATGGGATTTTCCTTAAGAAAAGAACAATATTGGGGAACCTTGGAATCAGTTTTTGCCGCACCTGTGCCCAGATGGGTTTTCGCCTTGGGAATGGCTTTACATTCAACACTTCATCAAGGATTAATGATTTTCTTTCAGTTATTAGTAATCAATTTAATATTTAAATTAACCATAAACCCATCAGGTATTTTACCCTCACTAATTATTGTCGGTTTGATGTTAATTGCATTATATGGATTTGGAATGATGATTGCAAGTTTAACCTTAATCCTCAAGCAAGGATGGTTAGTCTCCGAAGCGCTGTCCGGAATTATGATGGTAATCACACCAATTGCTTATCCATTAGCGGTTTTACCGGTTTTTATGCAAAAAGCATCGTTGTTCTTGCCGACAACTTATGGAGTAATGACCGTGCGCCATTTTCTCATTGGTGAAAATATGCAGTTTTCTGTAGCCTCGGCTTTTATCCGGCTTATAATTTTAGGAGTCGTGTGGGTTGGGTTTGGGCTTTTGGTTTTCGAAATCATCGACCGTCGAACTCGACGCACCGGCACAATTGCACATTACTAATTCAAACTACAAAGTCAAAAATGCAAAATGACATATCAAAAAGTCCTACAATGCAGTTTATATTCTGCGTTACATTTTGATTTTTGATATTTGATTTTTAATTTCATATGATTGGTATTACCATCGGTGACCCTTCAGGTATTGGACCGGAAATTGTGCTCAAAGCAATCTCGACGAAATCGTTGCCAAAAGATAAACTCATAATTATCGGCAATAGAAAACTTTTAGAAAATTTACCAAAAAAGATTCTGCATAATGCTAAAAATATTTTGCCATCACTGATAGAATGTAAGGTTATCGATGCTTTTGAAAATTTCAGTTATGAATTTGGTAAACCTCAGAAAAAGTGTGGCATTGCTTCGCTTTTACAATTAAATCTTGCCATCCATTTATTAAAAGTCGGCGAAATTAAAGGAATAGTCACAGCACCGGTATCCAAAACTGCTTTATCATTAGCAGGATTTTTGTTTCCTGGCCAGACTGAATATTTTGCCCGAGAATTTGGTGTTGATAAACATGGTATGCTTGCTTGGTCAAAAGAACTAAAAATTATTCTGGTAACAATCCATCATCCATTAAAAGATGTGCCTAAATTAATTACTAAAGAGAATGTGTTAGAAAAAATAATTCTCTTAAATAACTATCTAAACCATTATGAAAAGATTAAAAGCCCTAAAATTGGGGTATTTTCTCTAAATCCTCACGCATTTGAGTTCACTTGTGGTGCTGAATATAGTATTGTCAAGGCAATCAAACAGGCACAGAAACAAGGTATCAAAGTATATGGTCCGATTCCTGCGGACAGCATCTTTGCGGACAGATGTAAGCGAACCGCGATAAATGGTTATGTTGCAATGTATCATGACCAAGGAATGTTGCCCGTGAAACTTTTGTCTCAAGGAACCGGAGTCAATGTAACATTGGGCTTACCTTTTATCCGTTCTTCGCCATTGCACGGAGTTGCATTTGATATTGCGGGTCAAGGTATTGCTAATCCTCGGGCGATGTACAATGCAATCACATTGTGTTTGAATCTAACCAAGTAGAATTACTTGCCTTATAATAAATAATAAATTATAATTATTCTATGCGACATATATATTTAGACAATCATTCAGGAACCAAAATTGACGACCGGGTCTTGAAGGCAATGTTTCCTTATTTCACAGAATATTATGGCAACGCCCAGAGTATGCATTCTTTAGGTGCAAAGTCCTATGAAGCAATTCAAAAAGCCCGTGAGCAAGTAGCAGATTTGATTGGTGCGAATAGTTCAGAAATTTATTTTACTTCTTGCGGTTCAGAATCAAATAATCTGGCAATTAAAGGTGTTGCCGAAGCCTATAAATCTAAAGGCAAACATATTATTGTTTCCAGCATTGAACATTTTTCTGTGCTCTATTCTGCTCGACGCTTAGAACAATCGGGTTTTGCTATTACTTATCTGCCGGTTGATAAATATGGATTAGTCTCACCTGATGATTTAAGGCAAGCAATTAGAGATGATACGATTTTAATTTCAATTCAGCATGCTAACCCGGAAATCGGCACAATTCAATCAATTGCAGAATTAACTAAAATTGCCAAAGAGAAAAATGTTTTATTTCATACTGATGCAATTGCAACTGTTGGCACAATTTTGGTTGATGTTAATAAATTAGGGGTTGATTTATTAAGTTTGTCTGGTTCGCAATTCTATGGTCCTAAAGGTGCATCTGCACTTTATATTAGAAAAGGTATAAGAATTATTCCCCAGATTGATGGTGGCATTCAAGAAGCTGGTCGCAGAGCAGGAACAGAAAATGTGCCGGCAATTGTCGGCTTAGGCAAAGCATCGGAAATTGCTAAACAGGAACTTGGGACTAATTATAATAAAATGCTTAAATTAAGAAACCGATTAATTAACGAACTACCAGAAAAGATCGAATATATTTATCTAAATGGACATCCAGATAAGCGACTGCCCAATAATGTCAATTTTTCTGTTGAGTTTATTGAAGGTGAAGGAATGCTGTTATTTTTGGATGAGAAAGGAATCTATTTAACCAGCGGTTCGGCTTGCACTTCTAAAGCACTTAAGATGTCACATATCTTATCGGCAATTAAAGTTGAGCCAGCTATTGCCCAAGGTTCAATTACTATGACCCTTTCCAAATATAATACCGATGAAGACATTGATTATCTATTGCAAGAATTACCACCAATTGTAAAAAAATTACGAGACCTCTCGCCACTCTATGCTTATTTTCTAAAAACCGGCAAAAGACAAGAGGCTGGCCCAGGAACTGACTATGAACATCATCATGAACAAACAGAATAAACCACGAAATGACTTAGAATCTTATTTGTTAATATTAGATTACCGGATAATTTATGTGGTTAAAGTAGAGATGATATGAAAGATAAAATGACCATTATTCTGTTTTCCGGTGATTTCGATAAAGCAATCGCCGCATTTACCTTAGCAACAACCGCGGCTGCCAGCGGAATGGAGGTTTCAATATTTTTTACTTATTGGGGGCTGAATGTGCTTAAGCGGACTACTTTTACAATATCTAAATCGCAGAATTTTATTCAGCGGTTATTTAATATTATATCGCCCGCAAAATTGCCATTATCAAAACTAAATATGTTCGGATTAGGTCCTTGGGTTATGAAAAAATTAATGAAAAAGACCAAGGTCGCATCATTAGAAGATTTGATGAAACTGGCTAAAGAACTTGGGGTAAAATATATTGCCTGCACCACAAGTTGTAGTGTTTTAGGATTAGATAGAAAAAACTTAATTGACGAGATTGATGAATTTGCTGGTGCCTCAACCTATTTAGCCGAAGCCAAAGATTCAAAGATAAACTTATTTATATAATATGTAGAAAAAAATGAAAGCAGATAGAACATTAGATTGTATTGGACTTTTTTGTCCGATGCCGATTATTAAAACCAAACAAGAACTGGAAACAATGAAATCCGGTGAAATTTTAGAGATTTTTGCTGATGACCCAGGATTTGAAAAAGATTTATTTCATTGGTGCCAAATGACCGGTAATGAGTGTTTAGGTATTGAAAAAGAGGGCAATGTTATTAAAGGATATGTAAAAAAGAAATAACCCCTATTGGCTTAATTGGCTCAAAATTTACATTGACATTACACCACTATCCAATTACACTAAACTGATTATGAAGAAAAGTATACCCGACTACATTTATAAGTTATTTTGGGATTTTAATAAGTCTGATGTTGATATTAACCGACACGCTAACTTTATAATTAGGCGGGTGTTAGATTACGGCGAATGCAAAGCAATAAATTGGCTGCGCCAAACCTATTCTGACGAATTAATTAAAAATGTTATTAATAATAAACGAGGACTATTAGATAAGACATTGATCTTCTGGAGAACATACTATAAACAAAGGACTGAGAATGTTTGAACAAGTTTTATCAGAAAAAACAAGAAAATTACTTTTTACTATTAATGATGAGATTAATAAATACGATTTTTATTTAGGTGGAGGAAGTGGCTTAGCATTATATATCGGACACCGAGTTTCTGAAGATTTGGATTTTTTTACACTCAAAGATTTTAAACCCGAACAACTTGCGCGTTATCTTGAAACTAATTATCAATATCAGGAAGTATCTGTTAGTTCAGTAACTTTACACTGCACCATTAACGAAGTCAAAGTTTCTTTTATGCGATATTTGGTTCCATTATTTTACCCATTAACCGATTTTGCCAAGATAAAGGTTGCTGATTGGCGCGACATTTTAGCAGAAAAATTCAAAACGCTATCGCAACGTGGTAGTAAAAAAGATTTTTATGACATTTACTGTTGTTATCTTTATAATAAGTTAAATATTGGTGAAGGCATAAAATTTCTCAAACATCGTTTTAAGAAAACTGAGATAAACTATTATCATATTCTTAAAAGTCTTGTTTATTTTGAAGATGCGGACCAAGAACCAGAATTAATGTTAATAAAACCAGTGCCTTGGCAAACAGTAAAAGATTTCTTTATCAGGAATATCCGGGAGTTCGAAAAACATCTTTTAGAAGAGGAAAGCTTAGAGTGAATTTATGTGAATAAAATCCGCACACTATAAGAGCATTAAAATTATATTATATTCATATATTATTATATTCATATAAATACTATTGCAAGTCTGCAAGGCAAAGTCTACTAATGACGCGAGATGAGAGTTAAAATCGTCAATCTAACTGAGGAAAATTTATTGGATGCTCCACAATGGGACGCTCACCCTGTCAGTTGTAAATATTGTATTTATTGGGAATATCCTGAAGAATGCATTGACCCTAAAAAAGAGATATAAGAACAAATGTTAAAAAAGAAATTAAATTGGTTAAATAATACAATGAGAGTATTTGGTAATTGTGGAATGATAGTGTATATAAATAGAAAATCTGTCGGATATGCTCAATATGCACCTTCAGCCCATTTACCAAAATCATCAGATTATCCTTCAGGACCACCGAGTGCAGATGCGGTCTTAATTTCGTGTATTTTCATCCCTCAAAAAGAATTCAGAGGTATCGGCATTGGAAGCATACTCTTATAAAAAATTATTGATGATTTAAGACGCAGAAAAGTAAAAGCAGTTGAGACTTTTGCCCGAAAAGGCAGTCCGGAAAATCCATCTGGACCTATTGAGTTTTACTTAAGAAATAACTTTAAGATACATAAAGACGATAAAGAATTTCCGCTGATGAGATTAGAACTATGGTTATAATTCCAAAACGTAGGTTGAATTGTAAAAAAAACAAAATTAATGAGAAATCTATGAAAATATAAGAAGGAAGAGAAAAACAAATAATTGATAGATTATCCTCATGTCAGTACAATGCAAAGAATGAAGATTGAAAAAATGCAAAAGAATGAATGTTTGATGAAACATTTTTTTGATAAGCAAGAACACAAATCCGAGCTTATAATCAATAAAGCAAAGTACCAATATAAATGCTTTATAACTCGTTCACTCACAGGCATAGGTAATTAAAATGACACCGAGAGAATATATAGAAGATAAAAGAAAATATATAGAAGATATAAAAAACAGGCAATTAAATTCGGATAGAGAGTTTATTTTGGATTCTTTAACAG
>JAOABV010000079.1 GCA_026418155.1 candidate division WOR-3 bacterium
GAACCAGCGACCCCCACGTCCCAAGCGTGGTGCGCTAAACCGAGCTGCGCTACTCCCCGAAGTTCTATGTGTATTAAAGAACATAATATAATATCAATATAGCAAAAGATGTCAAGAATAAGATTAGTGCATTTTAGGTTTAATTTGTTCTAAGTTGTCTACAAAATAACGGAACAATCTAACTGTTTTTTGAAAACAGTTTATAAATCGACTTATTGATTGTTAGTAGTTGAAAAAGGTGGTGGAGTTTCGGACAAGGCTTGTAAAATCGACATTCCAATTTTCGCACCGTGAAAATTAATACGTTCCAAATCGGATATATAGTCTAAATGGATTGTACTGGTGTCAATACTCTCCTTTAATCCGGCTCGCATTCGTTCCAAATGGCGATTATGAAGTTCCTGTAGTTTTTGATTACCAAAGTCTCTCCGGTTAACTGCCTTTTGTGCCAATTCTTTATCCCAAGTAGATAAACTGGCTAAAGATAATTTTATTGTTTCTAAGACACACTGGTGAAATTCAGCAAGTTCCTGTAATCCTTGTTCGGAAAATTGTAGACTGTAGTCAATCTTTTTCTTCGTGTATGCCATCAAGGATTTAGAGACAATATCGCCAATGTGTTCTAAATCGTCAACAATATATAATAAAGCGATATTTTTTTGAGATAATTCCGGCGTCATTTCAGAACTGGATAGTTTTGTAAGATAGTTGGTGATATTTTTTTCCAAAGTGTCAACTTTATCATCAGTAAGGGCGATTTCTTTGCGACCTTCTTTGTCGTTGTTAAGAAAAACATCAAGACTGCGTTTAACCATATCGTAAACAATATCTCCCATCCGAAGCACTTCGCGATGGGCTTGGGCTAATGCCATTGCCGGAGCGTCTAAAACCGTAGTATCTAAATATAAGGGAGTAATTTCATACTTTTCTCTTAATTTATCAGGCAGAAGTAGTTTTAGCAACTTCTCAAATGGTTTTAGAAATGGTAAGAATAAGATACAGGCAAAGATATTCACTAAAGTATGGGCATTCGCAATTTGACGGGGCAACGAACCGGATAAATGAGAAATAAGAGTGGTCAGTTGATTGATAAAAGGTAAAAGGAGTAAAACGATGATTAACTTGAATATCGTATGTCCTAATGCAACTCGGCGAGCCTCTAAACTTCCTTTAAGACTAGCAAAAAGCGGTGAAAAACTTGTTCCTAAGTTAGCACCCAAAATTATGGGTAAAGCAGATTTTAAGGTAATTAAACCACTGAAGGATAAACCGACGGCAATACCAATTGTGGCAGCTGAGGAATGGACTAAGAAAGTAAATATCATTGAAATAATGATTCCTAATAATGGATAATTACTAAACGCGACAAGAGCATTAATAAATCCAGGAAAATATTTTAAGGGACCAGAAACTTCAAAGACTAATTTGATAGCAAAAAAGACTAAACCAAATCCAAAAATGGCTTGACCAATGTCTTTGATTTTTTTATAAGAGTTCATCAGAAAAAAACCTGCAATAATAATGAAAAGTGCATAATCATATAATTTAAATGCTAAAATCTGGGCAGTGAAGGTTGTGCCAATATCAGCACCAAGAATTACCGCTAAAGCCTGAGATAATCCTATTAAACCAGTGCTGGCAAAACTAATTAGTAATACTGAAGTGGCAGTTGAAGATTGGAAAATCATTGTCACTAACATTCCAATGGAAACACCAAAGAAGCGATGTTTGGTGAGATTAAATACAATTTCGCGCAAAGTGCCACCAGCCAATCTTCTTAGACCTTTGCTACCATAATATAGCCCAAACAAAAAGAAACATAAGCCACCGGCTAAGCCAAAGATTACGGATAAATACCATCTTTGAGCAAGAGCAGTAACAGAAAAAATATAGTCAGCATCACCAGATTTGGCTAAAATTCGGTACTCACCAGGTGCACCGCCAAGTTTTAATTTGGTCTTGGCATAACCGGATTTATCAGTTTTGACAATTGAATCTATAATCTGGGCACGTTTATTAGAGTAGATGTTTTCTAAAGGTTCAGCCAGCACAGTGAACTTAACTAATTGGTTTGCTAAAGGAATGCCATTGGCATTTAACACTTGAATGACTAATGGTTTCTTGATATAACTGAAAACTTCGGCAACCTGATTATCACCGGATAAATCTTCATTACCAATCACTGGTTTGACTAATTGAATATTTTGGGGCGGTAACGCTAATGCTCGAGCAAATGATGTTGCTAAGAAAAATAAAACGCAGAAAGAAAAAAGTAGAATTTGGGTTAGCCGTTTCATAATATTTTAAGATATATTTAACACATAAATCAGTATAAGTCAAGCATTGATGGTCTAGCTTTAGCTCAACATTGGCGAAAATCAGAACAAAGCATATGTTTTTTAAGGTAAACATTAAGTTAAGTATTTACAAAGTGTCTGTTTAATAAATGGATTTAATCAAAAATAAATTTAGGATAATTATAGATTTTTTATTAAACATAAAGTCAGATATTGACAATTTGTCTTTTTGAGACTAATATTTTTTAATGGGGCTGTGGCGCAGTTGGGAGCGCGTTTGACTGGCAGTCAAAAGGTCACGGGTTCGAATCCCGTCAGCTCCATTTTGCTTGAACATAGAAAAATTTATAATAAATAAAATAAATAATAGCGATAAATTGTAAATTCAAAAATGAAAGGATAATAAAATGAATATTAAAAGAACTACCATTCTATTAGTATTGTTTAGTGTAATGCTGATAATTACTTGCGCAGCGCCAACAGTAAAAAAATATACTGAAGAAGAACTTAAGGCACGAAAAGAAGAAGCAATGAAATATTACAGTATCGGTGCCGAATATTTTAAACAGAGAAACTTTGATTCGGCATTAGAAAACTTCCTGAACGCATTATCTTACGATTCTACTTTTTATGATGCTTATATTGCGGTTGGCAATACCTATCGAGAAAAACGCGATGCAACTAATGCGGAAAATTATTTTCGAAAGGCAATAAGACTTTCGCCATCAAATAGTAAAGGTTATGAAGCCTTAGGTGATTTGTTTGTCGTAATGGGTAAGTTTGACGATGCGGTCGCAGTATATAGAGACGGGATAAAAGTTGACCCGAATTTTGCTGAATTGTATTTAGGATTGGCTGAAGTTTATGTCCGCTCTGGAAAAGATGCTGATGCCGAAGCCACTTATCGTGAGGCATTACAGCGATTTCCTGAAGACCTAACCGTTTTGAAAAATTGGGGCGATTTTCTATTTAAGCAGGGTCGTTACCAAGAAGCAATCGATGCCTATTGTCCATGTCTGTTAAAATATCCAGAAGCAATTGATATTGTTAAGAAACGCGGGGATGCCTATGCAGAACTAGGCAAATACAAAGAAGCATTGGCTGACTATCAAACAGTCTTAAATAAAAAACCAGATGATTGGCGGGTAATTCTTGATATCGGTAAAATCTATCTTAATCAGAAAAATTACACTGAAGCCAAAAAACAATTCAAACGCGCATCAGAACTTGTGCCTAATGACCCATTACCGATAATTTATAATGCGGATTTATTGATTAGACAAGGCAATTTCAGTCAAGCCGAAAAAGACCTGAAAGCAGTCTTAGCCCAAGATGCAAAACTCTATGTTGCTTACGTGCTTTTAGGTGATTTATATCGACGACAAGGTGAAATTGCTAATAAGGATAAAAAACTAAAAGAGGCGTATAACTATTATAAAAATGCTTCAAAACAGTATCAAATGATTCCAGTTGGTGATTTCTATTATCGATATGCCAAGAATGAAATTGAACGATGTAAAGTTATAATGGATAAGATTAAAGAAGAACTTTGGTTTCGAGGTATAAAGATTGAAGAAAACAATAAATAATTGTTAAAGGTATGTTGAAAAAGGATGTTTTGGTACTGAATCAAAATTACGAGCCAATTACGCTCTGCCGAACGCGGCGAGCATTAGTCTTAATGTATAAAGGTAAAGCCGAAATGGTTGAACCTTATAACGGAATGATAGTGCGCTCTGTTTCTAACTGGATGCCAGTTCCCAGTGTCCTAAGACTGAATCACTATATCAAAATTACTCGACGCGAAATTCCTTTAAGTAAAAAGAATATCCTCAGACGCGATAATTATCAGTGCCAGTATTGTGGTAAAAAACAAGGACCAATGACTACTGACCATGTAATCCCCAAAGGAAAAGGCGGAACTGACTCTTGGGAAAATTTGGTGTGTGCTTGCGTTGAATGTAATACCAAAAAAGGTAGCGCCTCTTATCGCGAACGCGGATTGAAACTTTTAAGAAAACCCAAAAAACCTTCTTACTTTACTTTTGTCGTTAATAGTTTAGGCACGGTCCCGCCAGAATGGCGACCATATCTGTTTTTAGATTAGAAAAGACAACTTAACGATTCTAAACCAGACATTCTTTAAATCTTCATCACAATTCAAACATACTGAACAATCTTACCCAATATTCAAATGGCAATTACACTAATTAATAGCGACAACCTTAATCAATATTCAAATCTCAATTATACTGATATACTAATACTCAGCACACAATCTTAATCAATGTTCAAAATGTCAATTGTAATTAATGCATAGCAACAATTTTAATTAATAGTTAATGTCAATTCTCACCTTAATCCTTTTAAGCATAATCCAAGGACTAACTGAATTCTTACCAATATCCAGTTCTGGGCATCTGGCATTAATCGAGCATCTGGTAAAATTCTCCGAAACACAACGAATGACTTACACTGCATTCTTACATTTAGGCACAACCTTAGCACTTATAATATTTTTTGCCCAAAGAATAGGAGAGATATTTAAATTCACATTCCAAAAGCAAGACAAACAGAGACAGAAAGAGAATATCTCATTAATTGTTGCAATTATCATTGGCACATTTCCCATAGCAATTATTGGACTGATTACAAAAAATTCGATTGACCTACTATTTAAAAATCCAATCTATGCTTTATTTTTTCTGATTGTAACAGGTTGTATCTTATTTCTCACAAGATTTGCTAAAGAGAAAAAAACAAAGACAAATTATCTTGACGCATTATTAATTGGCATTGCCCAAGCAATTGCATTATTACCAGGGATTTCGCGCTCAGGTCTGACAATATCCATTGCATTATTTTTAGGCATTGCAAGAGAAGAAAGTTTTGAATTTTCCTTCTTATTGTCAATTCCTGCAGTAATTGGTGCGAACATATTAGTCTTAAAAGATATTACAACTAATTTAGCCCTTATACCTTTCAGCGTAACAATTATATTTTCTTGCATCAGTGGTATCATTGCATTGAGTATCTTAAGGAAAATCGTCATTAAAAAGCAAATTCACAAGTTTGCCTATTATTGTTGGATATTGGGATGTGCCGGATTGATTTTAATGTTTATATTAAAATAAGAATAGAAGATTCGATTTGAGGAGAGCAAAAGTATAATTGAGAGATAACGCTGAAAAAGTCAATTCTTACTATTAATATTAGGAAAACACCTTATTTTTCTTTCTATAAACTTTCTTAACGACCTGATGGGCGTAATAGGTTGTCCTTAAGCCAATCTACTGGAGAATGCAGTAGATTATCTTATAGGCAAATGGTTTAATCATCTCAAAGA
>JAOABV010000080.1 GCA_026418155.1 candidate division WOR-3 bacterium
AGTATAAACGCTCCAGCCATAAATTCCATAAGACATATCAGTCCAAGTCACGCCGGCATTAGTGCTTTTATAAAGAGCCGGTCCGGATTGTTGTTCACCGCCGACATAAATTGTATTTGGATTAGAAGGGTCAATAGCAATTGAATAGCCGAACGATTGATTCGGTATTATAGAAATTATTGACCAAGTACTACCGGCATTTGTGCTTTTAGCAACTGCCATCTTCTCAGTTTGTGCTAAAGTGTCATAATAAGTTCCTACAATATAAATTACCGCAGGATTATTAGGACTAATAATTAGTTTTTGTGCCCAGAAATAATCATCCAAGTAGATTTCTGTCCAACTTTGCCCACCATTGGTTGATTTATTAAGAATGTTATAGTAAAGAGCATAAACAATATTAGGATTATCAGGTGCAACACCTAATGAATAAATATAATTGGAACCAGTAAATTCAGGCAGTCTTGTCCAATTCATTCCCATATTAGTGCTTTTATATATAGCATCATTATCAACTGCTAAATAGATTGTATTGGGTTGAGATGGTGCTAATGTAAAATAATTAATTGTGGTAGCATACAGACCTGAATTAACCGATTGCCAAGATGTTCCGGCATTAGTGGTTTTATAACAGCCGATTTCAGTACCAGCATAGATAATTGAAGATGATGTTAGGTCAACTAACAAATTTCTTATATTATAACCAGATATACCGGAGCCTGTTGGATTCCAAGTTTGACCAGCATCGGTGCTTTTATATACATTACCTTCATAAGAACCAGCGTATACAATGTTAGGTGAATTCAAACTGAATTTTATTACCGGACATTCGCCGGAGAAATTAGTTAAAGTCCAACTTTGGCCGCCATTTGTGCTTCGGTAGATTCCATAATATGTCCCAACCAAAATTGTATTGGTCTGTGTTGGATGTATAGCAATTGATAAAACACCTTCACCGGATAAATTAGCGCTTATGTCAGTCCAACTTGTTCCACCATTAGTAGTCTTGTAAAGTTTAATACCATTGCCACTTGCACCACCTATATAAATAGTATTAGGAGAGGATGGATTGATTGCAATTGCCAAACTTACTCCATAAGTAGTTGAATCCAACATCCTTCCTGTCCAAGATGTTCCACCATTAGTGCTTTTATAATATGCCATGACATAATCGCCGTTATAATAATAGTCTGAAGCCCCCCAAACTATATTGGCATTGGTCGGGTCGACGGCTAATGCATAAATCCAATCATAGTCATTATCGCCAAAAGCAAATCGATGATAGGTCCACGATTGACCACCATTTGTGCTTTTGAAAATTATAGAGGAATCATTAAGACCAGTTGCATATAGAATATTAGGGTTTGTCTGAGCGATTGCCATTGAATTTACATAATATTCAATTGTGCCAACAACACTCCAATTTGTTGCATAATTGGTTGTTTTATAAATTTGACAAGGGTTGCTATTTGGTGAGAGATAAATTATTGATGGATTAGTAGGATGCATTACCATAGAGGTAACATTTGCGCCTTCAGGACCTAAAGCATCCCAATCAGTAAAATCTTGAACAGGATAAATGGGTTTATGTATCGTGTTGTTTTTCAAATTGCGGAGATACTGCTTGTGAGTATTTCTTTGAATGTAGGTGTGTCTATTAATTCTTAATCTTCGAATGTTATCATCGTAATAAGAAAACGGGAATGCTTTAATAGTACTAAATCCGATAATAGTTAATAACAACAAAGATAAATTTTTTTTACAAATCATTTTTTACTCCCTTCTGCGTCTTATTAAACGCAAAATTATTATTTTAGAAATACTATAATCCATTTTATATGCGTGTCAAGAAAAAGTTAAAAGATTTTTAAATCTTAAATATACTATAAGTCCAAATCGGTTTTATAATTAATTCATATTTCAATATTAATAATCTTAATTTATATTTTAATATTAATAATCAGTTTTGGTTAAATGCACTTAATATTTTTGGCCAGAGTACGATTTGGTGTAACTTCTTAGTTATGTAGTATTCTTTAAAGCATTCAATCGGACAATATTGGAGTTTATTCCAATTTTCTCTTGGGCAAGATAGTGATAAAATTATTTACTATAGTACTTTTTATAAGTTAGACAAAATCGTATCAATTTATTTTATTACATTATATTTTTTACCGACTTTAGTGAATGCTTCGATTGCTTTATCAATATGTTCTTTTTCATGAGCCGCAGAGATTTGGACTCGGATTCTTGCTTGTCCTTTAGGAACCACCGGATAGAAAAATCCAATCACGTAAATACCTTCATAGTATAGATCTCGGGCAAAATCTTGCGAAAGTTTTGCATCATATAACATAATTGGCACAATCGGGTGTATGCCGGGTTTTATGTCAAAACCGCGTTCAGTCATTTCTTTTCGAAAATACATCGTATTTCTTTCAAGTTTGTCTCGTAGAGCAGTTGTTTCGGAAAGCATATCAATTACTTGGACAGTTGTTGCTGCGATAATTGGTGAAAGGGTGTTAGAAAACAGATAGGGCCTTGACCGCTGACGAAGCATTTCAATAATTTCTTTTCTTCCTGATGTGCATCCTCCAGACGCACCACCCATTGCTTTACCAAAAGTTGTAGTGATTATATCTATTCTGTCCATTACACCACAATATTCGTGTGTTCCCCGACCTGTTTTGCCAATAAAACCAGTAGCATGAGAATCATCAATCATTACTAAGGCATCATATTTATCTGCCAGTTCACAAATATCAGGTAATTTTGCGATATCACCATCCATTGAAAAAACTCCATCAGTAGCAATCATTCGGAAACGGTGTTTTTGGGTATTCTTTAAGTGTTCTTCAAGTTCTTTCATATCAGAATGGGCATAACGAAATCTTTCGGCTTTACATAATCTAATGCCATCAATTACTGAAGCATGATTTAACTGGTCGGAAATTATAGCATCTTGTTCATTAAGCAAGGCTTCAAATAAACCGCCATTGGCATCAAAACATGATGAGTATAGAATTGTCGCATCGGTCTTAAGAAATTCACTGATTTTTCGTTCTAAAGTGCGGTGGATGTCTTGCGTTCCACAGATAAATCTAACAGATGACATTCCATAACCCCATTTATCAATCGCTTCACGGGCGGCTTGAAGAACTTTGGGATGACTGGATAATCCCAGATAGTTATTGGCACAAAAGTTTAAGACTTCTTTTGGCTCAGCACCAGAAGGATATTCAACTTTAATATCTGCTCCTTGAGGTGTTAAAATATATCTTTCTTCTTTATACAAACCTTGCTCTTTTACGGAATTTAATTCTTGTTGTAGATATTCTTGAAATCTTCCATATGCCATCAATACCTCCTATTAAGAAGAATACCAAAAATTAGTAAACAGGATGGAGATTACAAATAATTTGTTATCTCTTTTTATCTTACTTTTCATTGTATCTATTTTGGGGATGTTTCATTTTTATTTTCTTCTAAATCTTTTTTATCTAAGAACAGAACAATCTTTGCTGATTCCCTATTAGTCGCAGTTAGTTTGTCAAAAGCAATTTGAAAATCTTCTAATAACATAGTATCAGTAATCACAGGTTTAACATTAAGGCGGCCCGATGAAAGTAAATTTCGCACTCGATACCAGGTATCAAAGATTTTTCTGCCGGAGATACCGTGAATTTGAATTCCCTTAAAGACAATGTCATTATCATAGTCAATATTTACGATTTGATTAGGTGAAATGCCAAAAGCTGAGACGCGACCACCTTTGCGTACCATTTTAAAGGCATCAGTTATTGAGTCTTGATTGCCAACAATTTCTAAAGCAATATCCGCCCCAACACCATAAGTAAAATCTTTGATATAAGCAATTCTCTGCTGACGGTTGAGTTCTTTGACCGAGATGATATGGTCAGCACCGAGTGATTTAGCAATTGTCATCATTTTTTCTGACATACCGATTAAGAAGATCTTTGCAACACCACAACAACGAGCAATTGCTACTGCAAAAAGGGAAATCGGACCATCACCAGTAATGACCATTGATTTACCCGCCACATCTGCATCTTCTCCTAATACTGCATACAGAGCATTACCTAATGGTTCTTGAACAGCGGCAAGTTCGTAGGGAATATTTTTATCGTTGTGCCATAAAACTCGCTCGGGAATATTGATATATTCAGTAAATACGCCATTACGGTCAACACCTAAAATTTCCATTTGTTCACCAATGTGCCTTTGATTTAACAAAGCATTAAAATCTCTCGGAAAATAGATATGAGTTTCAGCAGAAACATAGTCACCTTCTTTCACACCTCGGACATTTTTACCGATTTTTTCAACAATACCGCACATCTCATGGCCCATAATTTGTGGCAGTTTCTTTTCACCAATTCTCTCTTGTGACCATTTATCCCAATTGTAGATATGAATATCGGTTCCACAGATTCCTACTGCTTTAACTTTTACTAAAACTTCATCATCTGCTATATTGGGAATCGCAACATCTAAGAGTTCAACACCTTTTTGAGGTTTGGTTTTAACAATTGCTTTCATATTATATTATTTATATTATAAGATATTAGTGAGCGTGAAACGAATGTTTTTATGTGATTTATTACTCTTTATATTGATATTCTTCGTTTCACTCATAATGACATTTATATATAAAATCATAAAATGTTTTATACTGGTCTCGTATTTTATTTTTATAGACTGTGGTGTCTGTTGTTCCATTTAGTAATTGAATTTGCCTTGTAGTTTATCTAATTTTTCGCCTTCCATAATCTGGACACCAGCGCTAGTGCCGATACGATTAGCGCCGGCTTTTATCATAGCAATCGCAGTCTTATAATCTCTAATTCCACCAGAGGCTTTAACTCCCATTTTTTTGCCAACAGTTTTGCGTAAGAGTTTAACATCTTCAACCGTTGCTCCACCTGTAGAGAATCCCGTAGAGGTTTTAACAAATTTGGCACCGACTTTTTTTGCAATCTTAGCAACTTTGATTTTTTCTTCATCAGTTAGAAGACATGTTTCCAAGATTGTCTTTACGCTAATAGGTTTAACTGCTTTTACGACACTTTTTATGTCATCTTCTATAAGTTTATAATTCTTTGACTTTACGGCCCCAATATTAATTACCATATCAATTTCATCAGCACCATTTTTAATCGCTTGTAATGCTTCTAAAACTTTGACTTCGGTTGTGGTAGCACCTAATGGGAATCCTACTGCACAGCCGACTTTGACTTTTGAACCTTTTAATAACATTGACGCTAATTTGACATAACAAGGGTTTACAAAAACTGTAGCAAATTTATACTGCTTCGCTTCTGCGCACAATTTCATAATGTCTTTTTCTGAGGCTTCGGGTTTTAATAAGGTATGGTCAATATATTTATTAAGATTTTTTATCATAGTTTGAACGCTTCCTTTCTTTTCTTGTTCGGTGTTTTTTATTATTTTTTACAGTTTCAACTTCAAATAACTTGGGAATTTTATAAAT
>JAOABV010000081.1 GCA_026418155.1 candidate division WOR-3 bacterium
TTTAAGTTATTTCCATAGCAGTCTTATAAATTAGTAAGCACACATTTGGGTAAGCCGTAAAACAATATCTGTTTTTGACAGATAGAGATACAAACTTTAATACATTTTACTACACGAATTAGGCTAACAGGTAGGCGACCTCGGATTCCGCTTATATGGTAAAATACTATATGCGATATGCTGGGAAATAGTCTGGCTTGGGCTAACCCCACCCTAGCCCCGATGCGACCATTTTGAAATTTTAGGTAGATATAAATTTTGTGAGAAAAGATAAAAATATCTGTGGTTGCTATGATATTTAACCAAATACAGAAGCCAAAAAGTATTGGTTAATTTAGTAATTTGTTCAGTAAAATTAAGTTTTTTGTAAAACTCTCAAATTTTCAATCAAGTCTTCACTTTAGTATCAAAAGTTTGTCCAACCTTGTTTCTTGGTCAATAGTCACTTTGATAAAATAAGCACCTGAAGACAATTTTTGGTTATTCTTATTATAAAGATTCCATTGTAGATTATAGTTGCCTCTATCAAATGTTCTATTGGCCAAAGTTTTTACTTGCTGTCCGATTGCGTTGTAAACTGCGATTTTGATTTTACTCGGTTTTGACAAGTTTAATGAGAAAAAGGCTCGGTCATAACAAGGATTGGGGTAGACTGAAAATCTTGGGGGATAATTAATTTTTTCTTCAGCAATTTCAACATTTGGTGTAATCATAAACGAATATAAGTAAGTCGGAGCATGGTTAGGAGATTTTCGCTTGAATCCTTGTAAATTTTTCACTGCTATATAATAATAGACTGTATCACCTATCGATTGTGCGGGAATATAACCGTGATAGACTCCTAAAGTATCGGAAACACTATAGAAAGAAGTCGCATTGAAATTAGTATCGCTATTAATCTTATAATATAAAAAACACGATTCGGGTATTAAACTGGTAGAAGTTATTATCTGAGCTCTGATTCGATAAGGATTTACCGTATCACTGGTATTGGCTAATTTACGATGTTTGATATGAATAAAATTTCGTGCTGGCACTTGCATTGTGATACAATGAATTGCACCACCAGAACCCGACATTGCTGAACAGTTAATACCAACGATTTGATAGCCAGGTAATGCTCGTTGATAAACTGATAATGCCGAATCATCTTCGGCTAATCCCCAAATCGGCACTAAAACTTTATTATTGACAAATAACGAATTCAGATAAGTTGGTGGTGCGCTTGAAGTGGAATATGGCATAGGAATTCGAACAATACGATAATTAATTCCTTCCCGATTTTTACATCGAGATAATGAATCCGCATTTTGATTTAATAAAGTATGATTAGGATGACCTGGGGCATAATATCCGACCATTATTAAGGTATCATTGAGAATTTTTGTCCACAAATCAATATGACCAGTATATTCAATATTAATTCGTGGCACAGTCACAAACTGGTCTAATCCATTATAAATTCGCATCAAGGAATCGATTTGTCGACGGGTAAAAGAAGGATTTTCTTCTAAAATAAGATTTGATGCAAAGCCGGTACCAAGTCCATCGGTCATAAAGTTGCCACCAGCATGTCTTAAAGGTGAACCATAAACCGGAATTCGCCAATCAGCACCCAGTCGCCAAGGAATTGAATCGTCTAATGGTCGCGGACGATTATAAATAAAATCGACAATTCCTTCAGTATTATCTTGTTTATGGATAAACCACGGTCCGTAATCACGAATCCAAATTGAATTATTGCTATAAGTTATAAAATTGACGCTATCGAGTGGAATACCACCAGCAGTCAGATAATTAGTAATATTATTTTGTTCAGAAGTATTGCGCACAATTATATATGCCTTAGTGGTTTGGACTGTATAGCGCACGATTTCTCGGAATATCGCATCATAAGTGCCATAACGCCAAGTCACTAAAACACCTCTTACTCTCTCAAATTCTGCCGGAGTTTCAACCCAACCTTCAGGCGGTAAAGTAATTTTGTGACCTGCTCCTATTTGACTCCACCGCAATTGCTCTTCAGGTGTAAGCCATTTAGGCAAAAAAGTATTATCTAAAGAATTAAATAATAAACTTAAACACAAAATAATCGTCATAATATCTCCTTGTTAAATTAAAATTTCTTGTAAAATTATATTATGGATGTGTTATAAGTCAATTGCACAAAATCTAAATTTTATTCTAAGGGATAGTATCTACTTATTGGTTAGAACTATCTTTTTAGTAAAACCACTCTGGTCAACTTCAAGATTACAGAAATAGATACCATCTGGTATTTTAAGATTATTATTATCAGTTCCATCCCAAATATAATTGTAATTGCCAGAACATAAACTTGTATTTACAAGGGTTTTTACAACACGACCTGAGGCGTCAAATATTCTTAGTAGAACTTTATGGCCTGCCTGATTACCACCGAGATTGAACGAGATAATGACATTACGGTTATAATTGGGACTGGGGTATGGTGGATTAAGCTTAGTTATTAGTTTTGAGTTGAAATTATCTTCATTAGATGAAGTTGAAACTAACCAGATTAGGCGAGTGCTCCGGTCATTATTGGGATTTTGGTCTCCCACCAGCATGCAACGAATTTTCACAGTACAAAGTTCAGTTGTTACTGGTGACCAACTGTTAAAGTTAATGCGCATTGTATCACCAGCATAAAGCACTGAGACATATTTGCTATCAGTATGTCTTAAAACACCTTGATGATTAATAATTGAGCAGATAACATTAAAATTAGACACGAGATATGAGCCATAATTTTTAATTCGGACCTTGGGCACAACTGGTTGAAAAACCGGGTGGATACTGTCTGGACTTAAAATAGCATCAACTCCGACATCCTGTGTAAGAATAACATTAATATAACCAAATGCCGTATCATTGCTTCGCCATTCGTCCGAACTAAGGGCAGTGAATGCATAAACATCATAATTACCAGTAACCGCAGTCCATATCGGAAATTCAACAATTGTGCTGTCGCCGGATGCTAAAATAATTGACGGCATTGTATGTTCATAAACATTGCCGATCTTAAAGGTCACGGGAAAAGTATCTGTGCGCGTGCCGAAATTCATAACTTTAACTTTAGGGATTACATTAGTTCCATTGATAATTGTTCCGATAGGTTGGACTATGGAAAGAATTCCCACATCGTGTTCAATCGTTGGTAATCGGATTGACACATTCTTTTCATAAGGAACACAGTCTGGGCCGGTAATTATTATTGACATTGTTCCGATTGAATGCGGATAAATTGAGAAACTTGCCATTCCAGCATTATTTGTGGTTTGTGATTGGTATATTGTCGTGTCATCTTTCATCAAACAAACATTTGCGCCAAATACGGGAACGCCTTCTTTTCTCACTGTAACAGTATATATCTGAGGTCGGGTTTCAATTATTGTCTCGTGTTGAACTGTAATAGGTTTGGGAGTGCTTGTCCAAATGCGCATTGTTGGGTCACCAAGAAGATTCCATTCCCAATATCGTGATGAATTATAATAAGGCGGTTGAAGTGAATCCACAATAAACTTTGCGCGTTTTGCCACATTACCTAAATAATAATTACGTTCTTCAAAAATTGCCTTAAAAAATGCTTTAGTTACTGTTCCCCGTAAATTTGCCAAACCTGAACCCGTAGTGGCTTCAGTTGTGCCAAAAAACGCCACAGCACCCTTGGGAGTTGTCGAAGAACCAGCATTCAAGAACTGGTCACCGAGATAGCCGGTTGGGCTCATTGGCGAAAGGGTTATGGTGGCACAAGTACCAGAAACGACCACAGGCAATTTCCAACCATTATTAGTATTATTAGGATTAACTTGGAACGGATTATACCAATTAGCGGTTGCTTCTCCGCGGTAAACAACATAGGACCGTCCATTAGTTATGGCATTGACCACATTATTTGCGTTATTACCTCGTAATCGTGAAAAAGTATCAACTTGAACATACCGATAATCATTCCAAAACGCACAAACATATCTAACATTATTCCAATAAATAGTGTCTGGATGTGTTGTTCCATCTTCTCGAACAATCCCAGTTCCTTTTCTAAACCAAAGCGAGTCTGCAATATACGGTGTTCTTTCATAACCCAGAATCTTGGCGACATTTGTTTGACATTGAGTCAAATTTGAACATGGCAGTCTGCCAACACATAGTTCCACACGGTAATCGCCCGTAATATCTCCGTAATAGTCATCAGAATAAAAACCGCCACTATAATTTACACTGGGAATAAGATTAGGTGAACCAACCAAAAGAACATATTCAGGCTTTAATTGCCAATTATTGTAAGCGTTCACAATATAATTTTTTATCTGATAAGCAGAATTTCCAGTAACAGAGAGAGGAACAATCGCAGTTTTAATGCCTTTTTTAGTTTTCCATTCGGCTAACGGCTGGAGAGCAGAAACAAAATTATCTGGCGAAATTATAAGATACTTTGCACCTTGAATTGCAAAACTAATGTTAAATATAAATATTAAAATTAATAACTTAATGTTCTTTATCATCACATTAAACAGAATTTACATCAAAACTTATGCCAAAATTAGTTCTAAATTGTATATCAAAAATATACTTCCGTCAATTAGATTTTTGTTCTTTCAATGAAAAAGAGTACAAGGCACAAACAGTCTAATTATTAACCTTAACTTACTTTTTAATTGTGCAAAACTATGCATTTAATATGCAACCAATTGCACATTCTTTTTATTATCTCTTAATTTGAAAAAATTAAGGGCTGGGTATTTTATAACCCAGCCCGGTTTATGTTTTTATTTTAACGAGTAAATATCATCTTTTTAGTGAATTTCTGATTCGGAGTTTCCAGTGTATAGAAGTAGATGCCTTCAGCAACTCTGCGATTGCTCTCGTCTCTACCATCCCAAGTCAAATTGTAAACTCCTGATTGGAGTGTGCTATTAACCAAGGTCTTTACGACTCTTCCTGACGCATCGTATATCTTCAGTTTAGTATGAACTGGTTCTGCAAGACTAAAGGAAATCTTCGCAATACCATTTGTCACTGGATTCGGTCTTATCGGATTGAGCATTGTTATCAAAGGCGTAATTCTTGTCTCTTCCTCTACTGAGGAATATGAAGTGATGG
>JAOABV010000082.1 GCA_026418155.1 candidate division WOR-3 bacterium
TTGTAAGATTTAGGTATTGGAGACTATTTATGTTGAATAGGATTTTTGAAGATAATAAGAAAAAGGTAGTAGGGAATGTTTTTTGCTTTGCGCTAATTCATCTATTTAACCTTACAACTCTTTTTGCGCAGCAGACGAATAATCTGGAAGTGATTTGGCAGAAGACAGCATCATCTGATATGCAAGATTTTGGAAGTTTAATTACTTCAGGAGATCTTAATAACGATGGTTTTTCCGACATTGTAATAAGAGGACGGCCGCAAGGAAGTGCTGCTTCTAATGCATATATCTTTTGTGGTGGAACGCAGTTTGATACTATCGTTGATATAATTATTAAACCCGAAGAAGGTTTTGGTTTTGCAATCCATTCAGATGATATAAATGATGATGGATTTGATGATTTGATACTTGGTCAACAACATGTTGAACAAGTATCTATATATCTTGGTGGAAGTCCAATGGATACAATTAGAGATTATATATTGAGGGGGCCGCACAGTGGTGCTGATTTCGGAGTAGGAATTTCATCAGGCGATATAAATGGCGACGGTTATAAAGACTTAATCGTTGGGGCATGCGGATATTACCTTCCACCCGTAGGTGATTTGGCAGGTAGGGTTTATATCTATTTTGGCGGTTCGAATTTTGATACAATTCCAGATGTAATCTTAAATGGCGGACATCACAACGATGCCGAAGGTTTTGGTTCAAATGTTGGAAGCTGCGGTGATGTAAATAATGATAATTATGAAGATGTAATTATAGGTGCTCTTAATTTTGGGCCGTATCGGGGCAGAATTTATATATATTATGGCGGAAATCCTATGAATACAAATCATGATGTTGCAATGATAGGCGAAGGACCTAATCATCATCTTGGTGCGTTTGGGGTAGACGGCTTAAGAAATATAAACAATTTTGATTATGCACTAACTGGCACACCTTTTTGGCCCAGAGGCTGGCCTAATAAGTGCCCGGGTAAAGTGTATGTATTCCATGGTGGTTATCTAATGGATAGTATTCCTGATATAATGATGATTGGCAGAACAGATTCAAGTACACTTGGAATGGATAATTCCCGAGCAGGACTTATTACAACCAATAATAGCGATGGCATCATCTCTGGGGCGCCAATAGAATACAATAGCCAAGGTACATCTTACCTTTGGCTGGGTGGTTCGCTTTTGGATACAATTCCAGATGCCTGGTTAAGCGGTCTGCAATATGATGATGGTATTGGTTGGGATGTAGCATCAGCCGGTGATGTTGATGGCGACGGAAAAGATGAGGTAATGGTTTCTAATTATGCTTCAAATTATTCACCAAAAAGAGTCTGGGTATGTAAATATACCGGGGCAGGAATTGAGGAAATCCACCAACCGCTTTCCGCTATCCGCATTCCGCTTGAAATAAGACCGAATCCGGCAAGGACGCAGACCGTAATCCGCTTTCCGCAATCCGCGGACCGCATAGAACTAAAGGTTTTTGATATTGCAGGAAAAATTGTGAAAATATTTAAGCAAGCAGACAGTAGACAGAATACAGAATATAGGGAAATAATATGGGATTTGAGAGATGAAAATAAAAGAAGAGTTGCAAATGGAATTTATTTTATTGAACTCACCGCTGAGCAAGTAGACAGTAAACAGAATACAGAAGACAGGGAAAAAAATAGAGAGATAAGAAAGATTATTGTTACTAAATAATAACAATGATTATACGGATTTATACAGAGAGAAGAAACAAGCTCAAACATAAAATAAGAACTTTTGTTGTATCTGGATTTGGACAGAGTAGGGTCGAGGTCCAGATTAGGCATCCGTATCAATCGCTAAAACCTAAAAGGTCTTTTGTTCTTTTGGTGCTTTGGCAAGAGACTACGGGTTTAGCGTTTAATCAAGTATTTAGGCACCTGAAGAACTCCGTTTTAATGGGATTTTGGCTTGGGTTCTTCAAGAAATTAAACAAAAGTCCCAAGAATGGAGACAGAAATGCTTAAAAAGGTTTTAATTAGCATTGTATTAATTTTGGTCGTCTGCGTTTATTGGGCAATTGCCGAAGACGATAAAGAGTTTGATACAGATGGAGTAAAATCACTTGAGTTGGTTCGGGATGGAAGAACACTTAATGCGATATTTCCATATCAAGGCACAGATGGTCGTGCTTGGTTCTGGATTGTTGGCGATTCTGGATTAGTGCTTCGCTATCGGGAAGCGCGGGAAATGAATAGGAGCGTTCTTAATATAAATCATAATCTGATGAGCATTTCATTTGCACAAAACATTGGATGGATTGTTGGTTATATAAATTCTGGCGATAGTACTTGGAAAGGAGTGATATACAGATCACAGAATAACGGACCTTGGGAGCGAGTTCCAGATGAAAATATTTTAGGTTTACCAGATAGATTCATTCCATTTCTGAAAGTTCAAGCAATAGATAACGGTAATGCGTGGATTTCCTGCGGTAATGGTGAAGTTTTAAGAACTTGGAATGGCGGTATCCAATGGTGGAGATGTAACAAGCCCGGCGGAGAAACTAATTTCAGCTGGTTTTATGGTTTATATGCTATCGATAATAATACTGCGTGGGTTGCAAGTGACCAGACCGGATTGGTTGCTAAAACAATGAATGGAGGTAATAACTGGTTGTGTTTTTATCCCGGTGACGGAGATTTAGTTTATTTTGACATTCATCCTGGGTCAGATAATCAAACTGTATATCTCACAGCTTCAAAAGGAAAAAAGGTTTATACACAATCCGGTGGCGCACATTGGATTATTGAACCAATTGATGACAGGGTTGGTTCTTACCAGTGGTGGAAAGCATGTGCACGCCGAGGAAATACCTATCAAGGAGAACCTAATCTATTTGTTGGGACAGGAACAGTAAGAAAATGGCCATTTCTCGGTTATACGATTACTTCCTATCCATATTTTGATTTTAACGACATCGCTTACATTAAGGATGCTTGGGATAATGAGTGGTGCGCAGCAGTTGGAACGCCAAGATTAACATTCACCGGTCCACGAAGAACTGCACGGTTTTGGCTGAACAAGGCCAAACCGCCCGATTTTCAAATTACAGATGTTAATGCGGTAAACGGTGATAACTCAGTAAAGATTAAAGTAACAGTAAAAAATAATACAAATAATAATTTTAGCGGCTACCTCAATATAAACATCTGGCAAAGTCCACTTAAATCTGGCGGCGCCGAGGATGATTTATATGAATGTGTTTTGTCAATCCCTGTTCATTACAGTATAAATGCCGCTAATTCTGCAATAAGAGAAATTGACTACCAACCACAGGACAGTTTCAAATATTGGTATGGAGCAACCTTACCAGACTATGACGAAGAAGAAGGGGTTAGATGTAGTCCTGAAGTTGATTGGGCTATAGCATTGAGTCAACCAACCGCACAAGGACCGCCACCTCCATATTATTTAAATATTTATGATAAACCAAATGACCACGGAACACAAGTTTACCTTACTTGGCAACATTATCCCGGTGGTTATTCATTTCTAATCTGTAAGCAACTTGACGATGAATCAGTGTATGTATATCCATACTGGCGGCGAGCAAGCGCCCATCGAGGAGAATTCTTCTACAAACATAATGCGAGACCTCCTTGTTATTTGAATATTTGCACTGGCATTCCTAATAATTATTGGGTTTGGACTTATAATGACAATACGAGAAAACCATCTGAGGAATCAAGTGATGAAATATCTGGCACCGCAATAGATAATCTCAGACCTCAAGCTGGACCAACTAATGTAACATTATTTATGCCCAATCCTACAACAGTTAATCTAAGATGGGTTCCGATTGCTCGAGAAAATGAACCGAATTTAGGAGGATATGAAGTTAAAATGGAAAAATATGGGTGTCCTGAAGATAAATTAAGACAGCAAACAGCACCAATTATTTCTACAATGCGAACATTTAGAGTTCATCCGCTAATGGTCGGATATCCAGGAATCTGGAAAGTACGAGCAGTTGACCGTTCAGGCAATGTCGGTCCTTGGTCTGAGCCAGCACAGCTTTATATTCCGCCAAACATTTATGTGCCTGGTCAGTATGGTAACTATTCAACCGCTTTTACTCAAGGACGACATTTAGTCAGACCGCCGAATTCAAAAGAAATCTACAAGACATTTGTATATGAAGGAAAGATTTACCTTTCGCGAACAACTGATGAAGGTGAGAATTGGGAAATAGAAGAGATTGATAACGGGCTTTATCCTTGCTTAGGTGTTAATTATACAGGTAAACCGTGGATTGCATATATCAATAATGATGGTGATATAGTCTGTAAAATTAAACGAACGGACGGTTCTTGG
>JAOABV010000083.1 GCA_026418155.1 candidate division WOR-3 bacterium
ATTATAAGCAATGCCGCGATTGTTATAGGCTTTTGCATCTTTTGGGTCAAGTTCAATTGCTTTGGTATAATCTAAAATTGCTTGGTCAAATTCACCTTTTATATCATAAGCAACGCCGCGATTGCAATAGGCTTCTGCTAATTCTGGGATAAGTTCAATTGCTTTGGTAAAATCGGCTATTGCTTTATCATATTCGCCTTTATAATTATAAGCAATGCCGCGATTGTTATAGACTTCTGCTAATTCTGGGTCAAATTCAAGTGCTTTAGTATAATTGGCAATCGCTTGGTCATACTTTCGATTTCGCAATTGGAAGTTTCCGATAGTAAAATATACCGCTGCAATAAATATCTCTTCACACAATTTTTTTGTCTTGAATTTACCATGTACGCCCATAAACATCCTCACTCTTTGATAGAATTAGTTTATTAAGCATACTCTTTTATTTATCCATTTTTTAGCCATTTGTCAATATTGTTAAATGACATAATTTAACCAAAACAGAAATTCGTGTTCATTTTTAGTTTCTTCATATTGTCTTACTTCAAAATCTCTGCTAACACTTCGGATTCTTGGGTGTATTCGGGATAGTTTGTGTAGATGTATTTTAAGATGCATTTTGTTGATTGCAAAAATTGCTTGACAATTTTCTGTATTTGTGTATAATATGGTATAAGTAAAAAGGGATCGGGGTGTCTCCTGGTCGGCATTTGGGTCTCCAGTAATGGGGACTCTTTGCTTTTTAGGGAAAAAGTTTCAAGCCCCATCCGTCAATCCGTCCGTGCTTATCACAATATAATTTGTCCTTAATTACATTAAAAGGGATATAAGGTTCTTCTGGGTTTAATAAATATCTTGCTAAGGGATACGCACACAAATCCGCTATTTGTAATCCGATTATATTATCTCGTTTACTAAAAAAACTAAATTTCTTGATTTTGGTTTTCAATCGTTCCGGTGAGACATAATATGTGCCGGTATCCAAGGTATGATTAAAATGAGAAAGTAATAGTTGGTCTTCGCGTTTTCCGCGCTCTTCAACAAATATTTCAACGGTTGCGTTTTTATCTTTCTGGTCTAAATAAAAGATTAAGCGCTCCAGCACAAAAGATAATGAAAGATTATAGGGGTCTTTAGCACCTTTGCCGTATTTCTTTATATGCTCTTCTTTTTGAATACCTGCTCCGATTATACAAAAATTACTATTGCTCAGAATTTGATTAAGGTCGTTGTAGAAATTCTGTTTTACGGATAGGTCAAATAGTATCTGAAATGCGCCCTCACATTTTCTAATCTCTCTTGAATGGAGGATAACTTGATTGGTATTGAAATATTTGAACTTAAAATCGTTTATTTTGCTTTCAGTTCTAATTAGTTCTTGTTCTTCAAAGATACAGCCACACAATAAAAAGATGGGAAAATTTTTATCAACAAAAGTTAAACCGTGGTCGCCGGTTTCGTCTAAAAAAAATTTATAGGACATTTACATTATTAAATTATTATTAAATCCATTCTCAAATATTATATTATTGAATCCATGTTCAATGTCAATCAGGATTTCTTTTTCCTCCTCTTACTTCAAAATCTCTGCTAACACTTCGGATTCTTGGGTGTATTCGGGATAGTTTGTGTAGATGTATTTTAAGAGTTTTTTTAAGGGCGCACTGGCATATTTACTCTTGATGCGGCGTAAGGCTAATAAAATGTTCGGGTCTTTCTGCTCACACCAATGCGCTAAGGCTTTAGCATATTCTATCCCTTTTTCTGTTAAACTAAATAAGGTCGCTTCATTTAACTCCGCAGGAATGCCAAAGCCTTCATCAATCAGTGAACTTGGGGGTTTCGGATATTTATAGGTCTGGCGTTTTATCAGTCCTGCCATTTCTAAGACTTTTAAGTCCTGATAGATTGCCGGCTCAAACGGACCAATTTTATACGGCACAAATTCATAATAACGCTTAATCAGTTTGGCGATATCAGTCTCTTTTTGTAGTAAGAATAAAACTTTTATTAATCGGGTGATGCCCCGAATTCCTTCGGCCAATCGCGACCGATAACCTTTAACATAAAGTAATAAAATCAAATACTCAAATCTTTGACTTAAGGGTTTGGTGCTGAATCTTTTTAATTGGTTAAGTTGTTTTTGAACCGTTTTCAGACTTTTTTGGAGAATAGTTTGTTCTAATTTCTGCCAGAGCGCTTCGTCAAATGTTTTCAGTTCTTCAGTAATTTTCTGCTTAAACTCTTCACTGGTTTGTAATAAGATTTGGGCGGATTTGAGTAAGGGTTTGAGTTTAGGCGCAATCTCAGGATATTTTTTCAGCACTTGGTCGATTGTAATCTTTTCACCCTTAATGAGTTTATCGGTAAAGTCTTCAACTATCTGGTCAAGGTTTTTGACGGCTGGGGTTGATTTTCGTTTATCTTTTTGCGACCGCTTCATTTTTATCACCTTCTTTCTTGAATCAAGTTAAGTTTACTTCTAAAGGTGTGCATTTTATGATAATTTTGGGTTTTAGTGCTTTTAGACCGTTTCATTTTTCTCATCTTCTTTCTTTGCTGGTCCTAATTTGTATTCACTCTGGTAAAGGTGAGCAAACTTTTTGAGTGCTTTTTTTAATAGATATTTTATGGCTTCGGGCTTTTTGCCGGTCAATTCGGCAATCTCCGCAATACTTCTTTGTTGAAAAAAGCGCCAGTCAATTATTGCCAGTTCAGCAGGATTTAACTGCTGAAGCGTGTTGTGGACGCTTTGCGTTAGGGGATTATCTTTAGGGTCATTTATCAGTTCGGATTCAGAAATATTTTCCAAAGAAGTAACTTTAATTTTGGTATTTTGGTTACGCAGATAATTTCGGATTTCATTAAGGCAAATCTTAAATAGCCATTGTTTGAAATTTTTCGGATTTTGGATGCGGTTAAGATTAGAAAATGCTTTATTAAGGGTGCGCACCAGAATATCCTGAGCATCTTCTTTATCATCTACTCTTAGCCGGATAAAGCCGAACAGCCGATACTTGTAGCGGTGATATAAGACTTGATATGCGCTAACTTCACCGTTAATTGCCCGCAACACGCAAGCCTTATCATCATTGAGATATTTGGGATTCGTTTCTGTCATTTAAGCGATTATAATCAATCAGCCGAGCAATTCAAGTATAATATTGAGCAAGTCCATATGGATGGCCACCATCAATCAGTTGAGCAATTCAAGATGGAAAATTTGGGGAAGGCATTGGTATTTCAAAAACAGATATTGGCGAGATATATTGGAAAGTTCAATGTTCAAAAGTTCAATGTTCAAAATGTTTTTAGGGACTTGCGCCTACTAATCAAGGCTAATTCTTTTTGAACCTTTGAACCTTTGAACTTTAGTTAATGTTGTGATTAAGTTCAGTTTTTAGATTGGTGATTCTGGTTGATATTGTCCACTACCGCCACTTCGCAATGCAGAGTGCCTAAAAGGTGCAATGTTCAAAATGTTTTCCTTGACAAATTGCCTAAAAGTTGTATAATATATATATGATAATATTCAGTGATACGATTTGAGATTAAGATTTTCAAAAGGGAAAACGGCTCAGTCTCTCTTTGACAATTTGGTAAAAAGTTATACCATAAGACCGCAATGGTTGATTAAAGGTAGCGAGCAATGTTGGTGTAAATTTAGGTTAGATTTGTTTAAGAATAAAATCTACAGTTGACAATTTTCAAAAATTTATTATAATATAGAAAAGCAGTGGGAAAGGTTTTATGACGGCAAGACACCTGAATCGGGCACAGCCGACTCGGATAAATCAGATACGGATAAGTCCGATACGGATAAATCCGTTGCGGATAAGTCCGATACGGATAAATTGGCGAAGGCGCAATAATAATCTCGTTTCTTTACGCAAAGAAGGAATCGCACTTTTCAAATAATATTTTTAATGAAAAAAAGAATCACCGATAGTAGTGTGCTTGATTATTGGCGAAACAAAAGTTTAGATTTATAGAAACATTAGATTTATAGAAAATGATGAGACATAATTTGAAAGA
>JAOABV010000084.1:0-3615 GCA_026418155.1 candidate division WOR-3 bacterium
TAAATTCCCTTACAATTCTTGCCGACCCTAACACAACTAATTACTTAGAAGATAATGAGAAAAACATCATAAACTTTTTACGCACTGTTGCATTTCTTTACCGAGAAAATATTAAGGAGTTTTAGTCTATGTCAGTATTAATTTATTTAGAACCTCTTGATACTTTATTTTTTAGGGACCATCGGCCTTTTATTGCTGGTGATGATACGATTGCTGAAGGCGGACTACCTTCACCACTAACTTTATACGGCGCAATCGGTGATTATTGCCTTAAAAAGCAAGATAAAAGTATTGAGGATTTTACCCAAAAAAATAATGATAAACTTGGAAAGTATGATGAACGCTTAAGCGATTCCCAATCCAAATTCAAAATTAAAGGAATATTCCTATTCAAAGAAAAAAATATCTATTTTCCTCCATTCGCAAATATTTATTGTTATGGTGCCTCCTTACAACCGAATCTTAAATTTTTTATTCCTAATAAGGAACCGGAGATAAAATGGGACATAGAAAAGAACAACCTTGATATAGCGCCAATTATTATAACGGATCACGATGCGAAACCACTGCAATCATTTATTGAGATTGCTACGGTAAAGAACTATTTATTAAACAATGAAATAGAAAGCGCTTATGTATATTTACCCAACGAGTTTTATCAATTTGAAACCCGATACGGCAACCAAATTCTTTTTGATACTAAAACAGTAGAAAATCTATATCTCTCAAGACACATAAGATTTACAGAAAAGCTTGATGACAGATGTTATGTAAAATCAGGAATAGCTGTGCTGTTAAGCGGGCTTGATAAAAATGATTTTACTGATGGCGACACTTTATCAATTGGTGGTGAACAAAAAAGAGCAAAGATAACTTTAGGGGACGAAAATGTTTTATCCAGTCTAAAAGACGACGAAATTAAAACCAAAATTCAAGAAACCAAAAAATTCTTTGTCTATTTTATCACCCCTGCAATATTTAATCAAGGATGGTTTTCTCAAGAGTTTTTAGGTAAGTTTACAGGTGCAGAATTAGTTGGTGCGGTAGTTAATAAGCCAATTTATATTAGCGGTTGGATAAGGGAAACTCAAGCCAAAGGTAAACCGCGTCCGTTGTATAAAGCAGTGCCGCAAGGGAGTGTCTATTTCTTTAGTTTTGAGAATAACGAAAATTTTAATTTAGATAATATTTATAGCAATTATAATTTAAATGAAAGTTTATCTGATATTTATCCCAATGCCGGATTTGGCATCGCATTAATTGGTGCTTGGAATTATTAAGGAGGATAAGATGGCAAAATATTCAATTTTAATTATTAAAACCATAGAAAGATTTTATACCGGTGCCGGTGAGACAATTGGCATTATTGATAATCAATTAATCCGCGAGCGCATCACCGAATTTCCGTTTATTCAAGGTAGTTCTATAAAAGGAGTATTCCGAGATAATGCTTCGGATAAAGGAATTGATGTTGAGGCATTATTTGGACCCGAACCCGGACGAGGTGAAGAGCATGCTGGTGCAGTATATTTTGGCGATGCTCAGATTTTAGCAATGCCAATTCGTTCCTTAAAAGGATGTTTTGTTTGGGCAACCTCGCCATTAATTCTTTATCGCCTTGCCGATAGAATTAAGATTGCGGGATTAAGTATTCCTTCTTTAGATTTGCTTCTTCCAAAACTCTATTCGCAAAGCACAAGTGTCTTAATTTGCAAGGATAGTCGTGAAATTTTACTATTTAATGATAAAATTTTACTTGAAGAATATGCTCTTGAAGCGGCGATTTCTAATGAACTAACAACTTTTGCCACAGAAATTGCCGATATTATTTTTTCAAAAGATGAAAAAAAAGATGAAGAGTTCTTAAAAACCCAGTTTAAGCAAAAACTTGTTATTCTTCCTGACGAATATTTTAAGTATTTTGTTAAATACGCAACTGAGGTAATTCCTAATATTAGAATTGGAGATAAAGGAACAACCGAAGAGGGATCGCTACGTTATACTGAGCATTTACCCCAAGAGACTATTCTTTATAGCCTTATCACTTTTGAGAAATCAAGAAAACCAATTCCCGGTTCGAACAAAGACCAAGTGTTGACCGAAGACCAAGTGAAAAGCAATTTTGATGGCCTCGTCACCGCGCTGCCGACAATAAAATTTGGTGGTGATAAAACTACCGGTAAAGGGCTTATGAGATTAAAAATTTGGGGGTAAAAGATGCCAGACGCACTTAGAAATTTAGAACATAAAAGAGCAGAATACGCATTAGAGTGTGTTAAAAGGATTAAAGGCACACAACATGCTAAACGCTATAAAACCTTAGCCCGCTCTTCAGGTTCTTTAATTCTTAAGTCTGGACTAATTCAAGCATTGATTTTTTATCTTTCAAAAGGTGAAGTTATTTTTGTTAAAGATATTCTTGAACATTGTGGTTTATCATTTGGCCGTAACGCGAATGCTGAAACTATCGCACAGAATTTGGTAAATCTTAATCAGGACAAAGTAATGCGAATTACCCAAGAAGCGCTTCAGATTATCAAATGGCTCAAACGCTTTGCTGAGATTATGATTGAAGATAAAAGGGAAACAACACAAGAAGAAACCCGCACAGGAGCGTAAAAATGCCCAGAGCAGAAGAAGAAAATTACAAATGGCAAATTCCTATTGAATGGTTAAAAAACTTCTACCAACAAAATATTGTGCCTGTATTAAGAAATAGGTCTCATCGAAACAATTTTATACGACTTAACCGTTCACTTTTTTTTGATAAATATACATTACGACCATTTGATAAAGTCAATAATATAACATTTACGAATGATGATGGTAAAATTATTCCAATAACCTCAAAAAACTTAAGTGTAATATTAAATTTGCGATGTCCAATTTCTAAACAAGACTATATTTTCTTAAAAAATCGCCGAAAATCTGCTGTAGATGCAATCAGTTTTAAATTAAGGACCAAAACTCGCTTGATTGTAAATCACGGCGGGGAATCAGTATTAGAAAGTAATATTGCCTTGCATCCATTGTATGGATTTCCCATTATTTATGGCTCAGCAATTAAAGGCGTCACCCGACATTATTGTAAAGAATATAAAAATAATATCGATAGAAATACAATACGAGAAATCTTTGGTAGCGAATCTGAAGGTGAAGAAGAACAAGCCGGTTTTGTAGTTTTTGCTGATGCCTGGCCTGAGAATTATGATGACCTAAATGCCCTTGAAATTGATATTTTAACTCCGCATTATAAAGACTATTATGAAGATAAAAAATTTCCCCGCGATAACATCCAACCCCAACCCCATCAATTTTTAGCGGTAAAAAAAGGTGTGATATTTGAGTTTATTATCTATCCTTCGTCAAAACCTAAATTTGAACAAACCGAAAAAACTAAGTTGTTGAATTTAGCCAAGGACTATATTATAGAAGCATTATGCACCATTGGCATTGGTGCTAAAACCACATCAAGTTATGGATATTTTGAAAAAGTATAGGTGATAATTATACCCAAAACCATTGATACAACATGTTACACAAGTTTATTAAAATCTAGTTGTTGGGCGAGATCAAAAAACTAACCCCCACACTCCCTAAGCTGCTCCCTAAACC
>JAOABV010000084.1:3625-4006 GCA_026418155.1 candidate division WOR-3 bacterium
GTTGGCAACTAAGTGACCAAGAAAAACGAATATACCCACTTCAACGAATCTCAGAATTAAAAAATCGTAATGCGCCTAAGAATGAAATTGATGCAATGAAGGCAAACCGGACAAGTTGGCTTGAAGGATTTAAGGAAAATAACCAAGTTAATGAATTAGTAAATAAATTCGATGTTAATACCTGGAACAATAAAAATCTTATTGACCTCCCCGCAGAATTAGCATCACTGAGAGCAATTGATTTATATTTTAGACAACAAATAAACCAGCCATTGATAAATGACGACAAGATAATTTTATTGCATTCCCCTACTTATGGAAGTAATAATGAAGGGCCATTTTGTGCTAATGTTATTCACAACATTATAAATAGGTACAACT
>JAOABV010000085.1 GCA_026418155.1 candidate division WOR-3 bacterium
CTACAAGCCTAAATTGAACAACGATACTAAAGTTCTAAAAGTCTCAAACCCTTATTAGCAACTCAAACCACCTTCTTATTTTTCAAGAGATATTATCAATTCTTGGGATTATGTAACCTAAAGATAAGTATATTCTTTACCTACCTTTTTGATGTTTTATTCTGCTGTTTTTATTAATAGACCATCCCTATAATCAACTCAATTATACTTTTAACCACCAGCCTAACTGACACCCTCGGTCATCTAATAGATAAGCCGGTCGGCAAGCCAGGGGGCAGGCCAGGGGGCATACCCCTCGGCAACCCACCGGCATACCCTTCTGAGCGCACAATCTACAGATAGTTAGATTGTCCTTTAAGTAACCGAATGATTTATCCTCTGGATTATCAATAGGATAGCGGATAAAGTTGCCTAATCTTTTGCCTTCTCGGTCAAACAAGCCTGTGGCTCATTTGATTAGTATCGGCATTTATGTTCCTTTCTGCCGATGTCTCGCTCGTTTAAATTGGTGGCGGCATTTTTATTATATCCATTAAATTCTTATTCCAATTTGTCACAAGATTTGATTATATTTCTGGCTCGTGATTGGTGTCGGCGGTTTTATTACTCTCGCAAAATACCTTATTTCCAATTTTCCACAAGATTTGATTATACCTCTAAATTAAATTATCCAGTATGGCCCAAACCACCTGAGCCCCGAGTTGTTTTCGATAATCTTTTATGTTCTTTCAAAGTGACCTTTACTACTGAAGAAAATACTAACTGGGCAATGCGGTCATATTTTTTGATTCTAAACGGGTTTTTACCGAAATTGAATAGAATCACCTTAATCTCCCCGCGGTAATCCGCGTCAATTGTGCCAGGACTATTGAGAACTCCGATGCCATATTTGGCCGCTAAGCCTGAACGGGGCCGAACTTGTGCTTCTAAACCCTTGGGTAATTCAATTGCAATGCCAGTGCCTACAACTTGGAATGTGCCAGGATTAATTGTTAAAGATTCCGCTGAATGCAAATCAATACCAGAAGCATCTTGGGTCTGATATTTGGGAACAGGTACTGGTTTCAGTCTACGAAATTTTATTATTGTCATACTATGTTTATTATAAAGAATAGATTGCTGCGCTCAAGACTTAAAGAAATTTTCTTATTCTTCTTTGTAACCTCAATGTCTCCGGAGGTAAAATTGTTACTTATACTTAAAACTAATTTAACCATATTATGCTAATAGTTCTTCTAAGGGCATAAATTGTTTTTGCCATAAGGTTTCTTTTTCTTTTCTTAACTCAAGTGTTTCCTTTTGTAATCGTTCGTAGTTATTGAGTAAAATTTTTAGAGATTCCGCGATTGCTATAGAGTCGTTTTGGGTATGAATTGTGCCTTTAGAAAAATATTTTCGCAAAATTGGCGTATTTGAAGTAATTAACGGTTTACCTAAACTTACTGCTTCATAAGCACCACACAAGACTGTATCGGGTCGAGACGTTAAAGCAATAATTGCATGCACATTTTTTAAGCAGGTCTCGTATTCTTCATTAGAAAGATAGCCCGTTAAAATTAAATTTTGTGGAATCGGATAGTTATCTTTTAGATTTTCTGAATTGCCGGTTAAATAGAATTCTATTTCTGGAATTAATCGGATACTTTCTAAAATCGCCTGAATTGGTTCATCTTGGCCATAGCCACAAATGACCGCAACTCGAAACTTTTCTTTTTCTGTTAATGGTTTGTCTGGCAAATTGAAGGGCAATTTATCTTCTAATACGATGGTTCTGGTATTCTTAAGCAGATTACGCTTATATATCCCTTCGTTATGGACCAGATTCATTGTGATATTTTGGAGCATTATTCGATATAGTAACAAATATAAGTTTTGATGCCAGGCTTGGGGAAAAAATAATCCCGAATGGGTGTCAAATATTATTTTTTTACTAAAAAGTTTCGCATAAAGAAAACCGGCAATAGCAGAACCAATTGGCGGAATTTGAGCCAATACAATCTCATAATTTTGAGAGAGCAATCGAAAAAAAGTTATTGCAATTAAAATTGGGTTGAATATTAATCTTAATAACCGAACCTTTGTTTTATACTTTATGGTAATTAAATCGGCATTTAAGGTTCGAGCTAAGACTCGAGAGCGTGTTGCAGAATACCAGGTAACAAAAGCGATTTTATTGGGCATCGAAATCAAGTTTTATCTTATAGTATTTATAAAGAAGATTTTTATAAACTTCAAGCGTTGTTCCCATTATTACATTCCAATCGTAATATTGTTGAGCGTATTCTCGGCATCGGTAGAATTGTTGCGGATTAGTCAATATATATTCAAGGCCTTTAATTGTCTGTTCAAGACTTTCTGCAAAAATTCCAATACCAGCAATTCTTTCAGGAAAATGAATCAGTGTTCCTGAAACAACAGGGACATTGCAGGCCAAACTTTCAATCGTGCTAACTCCAATTCCGCCCCAACGATTAAATATTTTAGAACCAGGTAAGACAAAAGCATCAGCCGAACGATAAAAATCGATTAAGTCATAAGGGTCGACTCGAGGAAATACTTTCGCACCAGCATTAATTGCTGATTGATATAATTCATCTGACTTTGAAACTCCTACCATTACCAACTCAATACTATATTTTTCTTTTAACTTTTGATATGCTAAGATAACTTGGTCGCAACCTTTATAAGTATAGGCTTTTCCGATATAGAGAATAATTTTTTTATCTAATGAAAGATTTAATTTTTTTCGGGCAGAAAATTTTGAATCTGGCGTAAAAATATTAAAATCTACTCCCATACCCTGAACCAAACAACGATTTCTTATTCCTAAAAGTTCAAGGATTCTTTGCGTTGCTTTGGTCAGGCAAAAGATATAATCAATGCGTCTAATTAAATTGCGCATAACCATCTCTTCTAATAAAAGAAACGGCAATATGAGAAAAAGTCGTTGTCGACGCGGTAAGAGATAGATTGGTGGACAATCGCCATGATGTTGAACTACTATTGGTAAACGAGGAAATAACCCAGCAAGAAGGTAAGTTGTCCAATTGAAAAGGCCATGAATATGTAAAATAATCGGCGAACGACTTTCGGTTTTAAGTGCTTTTATCATTTCAAAAGATATTTCCCGACCGTAGGTTAGGGGTAAAGATGGAAAGATACGATAGATTAATCCATCTTTTTCGAAAACCACAGATTTACGATATCTTTTTTCTATAATCCAAGATTCAATTTGTAGTTGGGAAATATTTAGTCTTTGTAGGGCTTTTGCGGTTCGTGTCTGCCAGCCATCAAAAATATTCTCATCTAAATTAGCAGAGACCCAGGATGGCGAACAATGTAACATTTGAATAACTTTTATCATTGGTCAGTGTTAAGTGACAAATTGCCAGAAAAAGATAAGTATCGCACTAATTTATATATATTATGCAGTCCTTAATAAATATTCTAATGGTATAAATCAAGACAGGAACTTGCAAGTGTTGAAAAGAATATCCACTTGTGTCTTTTACATATCATATTTATATTATGCAGTTCTTGATAAACATTCTAAAGGTATAATTCGAGACAAGTCTTGCAAGTGTTGAAA
>JAOABV010000086.1 GCA_026418155.1 candidate division WOR-3 bacterium
CAACCACATACCCCACTTTGCTTAACGCTAATCGCAATATTGAGGTAGGTATTGGCGACGATGCTTGTATAATTAAAGACGGTACTATCATTACAACTGATGCTTATATCGAAGATATCCATTTCTCCTTAGACTATTTCAGTTTTTATGAAATTGGCCAAAGAGTAGTTTGCGGAACTTTATCTGATATTGCGGCAATGGCAGGTATGCCTATAGCGATTTTTGTTTCTGCCTTATTGCCTTCACAATTAAGCCCAAAACAACTCAAAGAATTATATTCAGGAATGTTGAGCATCTCGAATCGGTTCTCGTGTGAGATTGCAGGCGGTGACATTGTTGCTTATCCTAAATTAGGTCTAATTCTTACTGCAATCGGCAAAACGAAAAATGCGAAATTACGCTCAACCGCTACACCTAATGAATATTTGTACATTACCGGATATTGTGGGTTGTCGGAAACTGGAAGATTAGCCTTGAAAAACAAACTGTTAAGAAAAGATTTTAAGCAGTCAATAAAAAGACATCTTTGTCCGATACCAAGAATTAATGAAGCCATCAAACTTAAAAAATTTATTAATGCCTTAATTGATACTTCCGACGGGCTTTCGACCGATGCATTTCATTTGGCCGAAGAGAGCAAAGTAAAAATAAAAATATTTGCGGACAAGATTCCAATCCATAAAGAAACAAAGATGCGACTATCTAAGAATATAAATTATATTTTGAATATAGCATTAAATGGGGGAGAGGATTACGAATTATTATTTACTTCACCATACAAGAATCTGCCATCAGAAATTCTTGGCACGAAAATTACTCGAATTGGAATCGTCGAAAAAGGGAAAGGCGTGTATTTAGTCAAAGATACTCAAGAGGCAAAATTAGAACCAAAAGGTTACGACCATTTCAGATAATAAGCAATGAGGCAATAAAAAAGATATATTTAGATATATGATGACCCTAAAAGAAGAATTAAATTGAGTTATTGAAATCCGAGAAATAATCAAATTTTCTGATAAGTTGGTATAATAAAAACGCCTGTACCAATCAAATAAGTCAGAAAATCCCCATATTTTGTGGAATTTTAGAAATAAGATAGTTATGGGCATAATAAAAATGTCGGCACTAATCGAATGAGCCACCGCTCTGTTTGACCGAGAAGGCAAAAGATTAGGTGACTTTATCGGCTATCCTATTGATAATCCAGAGGTTAAATCATTCGGTTACTTAAAGGACAATCTAAATATCTGTAGATTGTGCGGTCAGTAGGGTATGCCGGCGGGTTGCCGAGGGGTATGCCCTCCGGCTTGCCCCCTGGCTTGCCGACCGGCTTACCTATTAGGTGACCGAAAGTGTCAGGTAAGCCGGTGGTTAAAGCGAAAGTATTATTGAGTTGGTTACAGGATTGTTTATCAACAAAACATTTGGACGGAACATTAAAAAAATATGCCTATCTTTGAATTACAAGAACTTCCACAAACATTGCTAATATTTCCTTTTCTTCTTCTTTTTTTATTTTATTAATATTTATCACTTGCGTATCAAGTTCAGGTCATTTAAGGTTCTTAAATCTTTAAAACTTCTTTATTATTTATTATTTCTTATTACTTTCCTAAAACCTTGCATTGATTAATTTAAAATCAAGTGCAATAATTGTTTTACTGTCATCATTATTCTCTGGTCTTAATCCGATGCTTGGCAACCCAAATCGTGTGTCATTATACCCAAAATCATCGCTACTATTTCAGCTTAAATTATAACCGACAACTGCACCAAAACAATTTCCAAGTAATGCAGTTGGAATCATTACCCAAGATATCTTATCAGGATTTATTCTGCTTATTCCAAATCCAATTCCCAGACCGAGAGCGCTTCCAATGACAGCACCGCCAAAAGATGTGCTAAATTTTCCTTCTTGATTCAATCTTTTACCAACCTGTGCTGTACCGGCGGCAGAAGATGCGGGTATTATAATTAATGCAGTTAATCCAGCAAAAAGTAATGGTCCGATAGAAGAATTTGTGCTTGTATTTAAAATCGGAATTGACATACTTGGGTCGCCAGGAGGGTGTGTTTCTTCGATTGTGAACATAGATGAAATTGCAAGTCCGATAAGTAGACATCCAGTTCCACCACAACATATAGTTCCACCAAGCGCACCGGCGAACTCAGCAGCGTATATACCAAAAGAGGTTTTTTTCTCATAAAGATCTTGTGTATATTGAGTTTGAGCAGAAATAAGATTAAACATAAATAAAGGAAATAATACACAAAGAACCTTTTTCATCTTTTTATCTCTCTGTACAACCGAGCTTTGATTAATTTAAAATAAAGTTCCAACATTCTTCTCATATTCAATTTCTTCTTTTATGTGAAGTATTGTTTTTTATTACTTTCACTCTCTATTCATTTTAATTTGCATTTAATAAAGCGTATTGGTTAAGTTTTAAAAGGGAAATTATTTTTATTGACGTCCCACATTACTATTTTTATATCGGTCGATACCCAGGTTTTTAAGATATTATTAACACGGCAACAATTCTTAAAAACAGACGCCAATCCATGCTAAAGCCCACTTTTCAAAAAACCATTAGAATATAAAGTTATTTTTAAGAAATGTCAAGGGTGAAAATCATATAATCGACTGGAAATGGTCATTATCGCACCAGATATAATGGGAACTGATAGATTATCATCAATTGCAATTGGTAGAACTTCAATAAAGGTTGCGGTAAGACTTCCGACAAAAATTGTCAGTAGTGAAATCGGTAAATAGATATGAATAATATATCCAAAAACAAAACATGCCATAAAATGAGCCAGGGTTCCTTCTAAAGTTTTATTAAATAGTTTGGTTTTGCCATAAACTAACCCCAACATTACAGCTGACATATCGCCAAAGATTAGAAAAGTAACCGCAGTAAATGCAATCTTCTGTTCGAATAAGAGAAAACAGAGAAAACATGACATTAGAAATAGAGTCATTGAAGACATTCGCACTGATTCTTTTTCTTTAAACATCTTAAATACTTTGCCAATGTCTTTTAAGAAGAATTGGTTGACTCTTCTGCTAATAATTCTTGAGAAATCAAGAAAGAAAAATATTGCCAGCACTGTTCCGATTAAAGTGATTAAGGTTAGTTTGGAGATAAAGAAACTTAGAATAGGAAATGCCATTGCTGCAGGCCGCAAAAGTTTTCGCCATAATCTTAAATCAGGATGTTTCTCAGTATCAATTTTCAAAAGTTGGAAACGGATAATATTACTAATTCCCAGATATAACAAATATCCAGCAATGACAAGTGTGGTAATTAAAATCCAATTAAATGGGGTGCGTAGAATTAGAAAGTAAATAAATAATGGCAATACGGTAATTGATAATAGTTCTTGGGTTCGTGAAATGAACCAGACAATCGCAATGACTAATAGGATTACAATTAA
>JAOABV010000087.1 GCA_026418155.1 candidate division WOR-3 bacterium
GACCGACGGTACCGCTTTATTGACCATGGAATAGCAATACTGGCAAATGTCAATGTTACAAGCCAAATTAAGATAATGTTCACACGGTCACCAAAAACAGAATAAAGATGTCATTTTAGCGACAAGCATTATACAGGCAATTAATTAGAAGTCAATAAATATTTGCACATCGAGCTGAACATTTCTAAAGTCTTAAAAGGCGAATATTCATAATATTATGGAGTTACGGGTTGCTTCAAATCCTCAAAAAGACAATAAAGAATGATGTGTAAAGAACGGCTTTGTAAAAGTTAGTGACGAGAACAAAGCAAATAGCCGATTACATCAAAAATAGAACAATAGATGAAATTTTTCCTACAGGGTTGCAAGAAGCATACCAAAATTTCTTTCTTATGTGTGACTTCGTGCCACGGATGATATATTTTATTAAGGATTCATAATTCTTATACCAGATTCAATATTCGATATTCAAAATTCTAATATCACATTTTCTGAGTGGTCTGATTTATGCCCTTGTTTGTAACCTGATAAGCAAGGATTTTAGCGGCACAAGATACGACCTGTTTCAATCTCCAAGAAGAGAAATACTAAACGCATTGTCAAAAAATCTTTTAAGGGTTCTTTTACAAGTTCTTTTATAAGCGATCCTATCAGCAGTTTTAAGCGTGTTAATGAACGAGAATCTGAATGTCCTTTTTGCTCTGGTTCGGGATTTCACATTCAGCGCCCCCAACTATACCCCTTGTAAGGAGTTGTTAGTTATTAGTTATTGGTTTTGAGCGTGTTAGATAAAATTCACCCTTTATGAAAGTTTTGTCTAATAGGCATAATTTTGTGAACCATGTCAGTTATAATAAAAAAGAGAAAATGCAAATATTGTTTTTATAAACTTGTTTTTGGGATACATTTATTGATAGTAGAGTAAAGAGCCAGACATGATACATTCAGAGTTCGTGTTCGACTCGTTTTATTCCAGTTTTTTGTTTTCTTCTAGTATTGACTTTTTACTTTTTGCGTATATTCTTCTATGTGGCTAAAATTAGTTAAATATTCAGTATGGTGAGTTATATGCGGTATTGTTTTTTTATAATATTATCATCCTTCATATTAATTCTCTGTAAATTTCCAAGTCGCTATAGCTCATTTGCTCAATATCAAAAAGGAATGTCTATTCCGAGTTGGAAAAGCGATGAGTATTTGAGTGATAGCCTTCTCCTATCACTTTTAGCATTAAAAGAGTTAGGGACCACCAATATTGCGATAACGCCTGCTTGGTATCAGTTGACAATCTCCAGTAATGACATTTATCCAACTTCTAAAACACCTTCGGATAGTGCAGTAAGAAAAATTATTTTATTAGCCGATTCTATAGGATTTGAAATAATGTTAAAACCACATATTGATTTAGAAGATAATAGTTTTCGGGGCGATATCCGGCCGACGAATTTTCCACAGTGGTTCTCATCATATCTAAATTTTATTTTACATTATGCGAAATTAGCACAAGAATTTTCTGTACCTGAATTTTGCATCGGCGCAGAACTTAAAAAAATTTCAACTCGACCCGAGTGGAGATCTTTAATTGATACACTACGCAGGATATATAATGGCAAATTAACTTATGCAGCAAATTGGGACGAATATCCCAATGTAAATTTTTGGCAAGACTTAGATTATATTGGCATTAATGGTTATTTCCCGCTAGCCGAAAATCGAGAAGCAACAATTGAAGAATATTTAGAAAATTTTCAACTTTGGTTAAATCAAATTGATAATTTCTATTCGAAAGTTAAAAAAAATATAATTATTACGGAAATTGGATTTAGAAGTATTAAAGGTAGTGGAGTTAGACCTTATGATTGGCAAACCCAAGGTGTAATGGATGAAAATTCACAAGCCAATGCTTACGAAACTATCCTTACAACTTTACAAAGAAAATCTTGGCTTTGGGGTATCTATTTTTGGAAATGGGACCCAATTCTTTACGAAGACCCAACCGGTTATAGCCCATACCATAAAAAAGCTTCTGAAGTAATAAAAAGATTTTGGCGATGATAATTTTGATTTCGGCCGTGATATTTAATTATGGTAATATTAATTTTGAAAAAGATAATCAATATGGTTTTCTTCTTAATAGTTCAATTGAAGTTTTAAAATTTACACCCCGTTGGACGATTGAGCCATTTCCCGGTAGACAAATATTTCAAAAATCCGGAATCGTGTTCTTTTGCCAAATTTGTCCAGTTAAAAAAATTGCGATTGCTGTACAGTCGGGTTTTGGAACATACTTGCATTATTCTCCTTTTTATTCTTACTTTAATTACGGAATGCTTGATTTAGATATCAAAACTTCGATTAATTTCACGGAATACATAGCAGGATTTTTAACTGCGAGAATTCCTACTGGTAATTATTCAAAATTTTTAGGTGAAGGTACATATGCAATAAAAGTTGGTATCCAAAAGAGAAATTGTTATAAAAATATAGATTTGAGTTTTGGCGGAATTTGGCAAGGCGAAAATCCCGATAAGGTGGATTGTGGCGATAAACTGTTTTGCCAATTAAAGACTAAAAATAATGTGCTCTCTCTTAATTATAATTTTCCTGATAAAGGTGGTCTGTTTGATTTATATGATTCTCCATCTTTTTCACTTGATATAAGTGTTGATGTTAAATCCTTCAAGCCTTGGCATGGTTATAAGCCGAAATTGATATTAAATCAGACAATTTTGGGAAGGGATACAGCAATGATAACTCGATTATCATTGCTATTTATCCGAATAAAACAATAGTAGCAGACAAACATTAATCAGTTCGGCTATCTTATTCATTCAATAATATATATAATAATATAAAATAACTCTATGATTTAATTTATACTTCTACAAATTTTTTCCTATTTGCTATGAAATTTCAGTTATTCTAAAAGAATACCCTATTCTCTGGCAAAATATAAAATTGTAGTTAATTAATTCTTCAAAACGATTAATTTAGTAGTGTAGAGG
>JAOABV010000088.1 GCA_026418155.1 candidate division WOR-3 bacterium
ACTGGTGATATGAATCCTGCTAATGACAAACAGACTGGTTCTGTGACAGTCGAAACTCCACCGCCTCCTGCTTGGACTCAAAAACCCAATATTCCAACTCAAGTCGCCAGAAAATTTGTCAGTTCTGGTGGTGCTTTAGTGGGTGTTGGCAATAATCTTTATGCTTTCCGTGGAAACAACTCTAATGAATTTTACAAATTTGACGGTTCAAATTGGACCTTAATGGCATCAGCACCTTCTACAGTTGGTGAAGGTGGTGCCTTATGTTATGACGGTGTTAATACTATCTATGCTACGCAAGGCAATGGCAAAAACGCTTTCTGGGCATATTCCATCAGCACCAATACTTGGAGCACCAAAGCCAATATACCTGTAACTGTCAAAGGTGGCACTGGACTTGCTTATTATAATGGCCGAGTCTATCTCTTGGCTGGTGGCCAAAGAGTAAATAGACCCAATTTCTATACTTATAATCCAAGCAACAATTCCTGGACCCAACTTGCCAATGCACCAACTCCGGACAATATTGCATACGGTGCGGGAAGTTGTCTGGCTGAACTCGGCGGTAAAATCTATGCGCTGAAAAATGATGGCACTATCAACTATTTCCATGCATACACAATCTCATCTAACACCTGGACTCAGATGCCATCAATGCCTTTAGTGCATCCCTATCTTGGCGCAAATAATCTGGTTGGTGATGGTGGTGCTATGACATCAAGCGGTAGTGAAATCTATGCTATCAAAGGCAATGGCTATAACGAATTCTGGAAATATACTGAAGGCACACCTGGCACTTGGACACCACTGGATACAATCCCACGATTAAACAGTAAGAGTGTTCCTAAATCTGGTGCCTCACTCGGTTATGCCAATAGCAAAGTTTGGCTTATCAAAGGTAATAATACTCAAGAATTCTGGCAATATGACCCAAGTCTTGGATTAGTTACTATGATTACACCGACGATTAACCCGGCTCAAATGTCCCAGAACTCGGAAATCAACAAATTCAGTTTCAATATCGCGCCTAATCCTATTGTGAAAAATGCAGTAATTCGTTATACAATTCCGCAATCAGGAAAAGTCACAATCAAATTATACAGCATAACTGGTAGTCTAATTGCAACCCTGAAGGATGAATATCAGAATGTCGGCACCTACTCAATGACTTTCTCCACCAAACATCTGGCAAAAGGCATCTACTTCTTAAGATTTGATAATTTGGTAAATCGGACCGACCTTAAAATAATCATAAATTAAAAAATAAAGGTCCGAAAAAACCGAGGGCGAGAGCCAGACTCTCGCCCTTATAAAATACCAATTACTAATAAACATAAACCGGGACTGAATATCTGGCAATAATTATACTATTCTAAAAATAGAAAACTTACTATATCATAATCCGCTAATGTCAGTTCAAGTCTTAGACAAGGAAGATTTTCTGACACCAGAACCGGTTTTAATAGTTGGGACGCATTTTATTTTAAAAATCCCTAAGGCATCCGAATCAACCCAAAATAAACTTAAAAGTCAAAGATTAAAAGTTCAAAGGGTTAATACTTTATGCAATCTTACTTTTCAGTTTTAAGTTGTGGTTTGAAAATGCTCGGCTTCTATACACTACTACTTATTCTTTCTATAATAGTATCCAAAATAAATACTTATTCTTTCTAAAATTATATATAATTAGTATCCAAAATAAATACTTATTCTTTCTATTTAGTATCCAAAATAAATTAGAATAAAATGTAAAACTTTAGTCAAAAATATCTGAAAACTCTTACTAAAAAAATCATTTTACGCACATAGAATCTATTATTTGTCAAGCAATTTCAGTGGTTTTACGATTTGAGTTTTAGTTTTTCTTTAGGACTTGGTTCTGTTTGATTTTCTCCCACACCGCATCCATTTCTATTAATGATACATCCGGCAAATTCTTATTTTTACTCTTAAATTCCTTTTCCAGTCTATGAAACCGTTGGATAAACTTATTATTTGCTTGACTCAAACAATATTCGGCATCAAGACCCAAATGTCGGGCAAAATTAACTAAAGCAAATAACAAATCACCCAATTCTTCTGCAATCTTTAATCTCTTTTTACTCTTTAATGCTGATTTTAACTCCTTAATCTCTTCCATAACTTTCTTATAGACATCTTCTTTATTTTTCCAATCAAAGCCGACTCGGCCAACTCGTTCTTGAATCAATTGGGCACGCTTCAAGGCAGGTAAAGATTTCGGAATCCGATTCAACATTGGCTCATCTTTCTCTTTGCGCTTAATATTTTCCCAATTAGTTAAGACTTCGCGCGCATTTTTCACTTTGACATTACCAAAAATATGCGGATGGCGCAAAATCAGTTTTTGAATTGTCTTCTTTTCAATTTTCCTTAAAGAGACCTTTTTCTTTTCCTCCAGAATTCGGCAAACAAATAGTGTGGTATAGATTAAATCGCCAATTTCTTCAGAAATTTTCTCATAATTCCGTTCTCTAATCGCTTCTTCTAACTCATATGCTTCATCTAAAATATAAGCCCGAGAAGATGCCAGCGTCTGTTTTTTGTCCCACGGACACTCTTGGCGCAACTTTTTGATTAATTTCAGATATTCTTCAAACATACTGCAGTATATTACAATTTTAATCTAAGTCAACTTTAATTTGAGATAACTTTACCAAACACAATCTTACCCCAGAACCAACTGAAACCTCCTTAGAACTTTTAATCATTGAACTATTGAACATTTCAACTTTTTTTAACCTTAAACTTTTAAACATTTTTTCTATTTCACAATCAACGCCATCATTAGTTATTATTTTACTCGATGTGCTCCTCAAAGCGCACACCCATTTACACCCAGAGCAACCGACTGAATGATTCTCTCAATTGCCCTGACAATTACTTCCTGAATTGCTTCCTGAATTGCTTCCTGAATATATCCGACAATTACTTTCACAACAACCCCAAAAACAATACTCAGATTTGCTC
>JAOABV010000089.1 GCA_026418155.1 candidate division WOR-3 bacterium
TTAGAATAAGATAATTGCGGCAAGGAAGTCAAGGATTAAGATTAAGATGGTTGATACCACGACCGCATTAGTTGCGGCTTGACCGACCTGTTTGGCACCACCTGAGACTTGAAAACCAAAATAGACACCAGATGATGTTATCCAAAAGGCAAAAAAGAGCGATTTGATTAAACTTGCCCAGAAATCTCGGGGATAAAACGGATGGGTTATGCCATAAAAGAAGACATCAAAACTGGTAGCAAAGAAAAGTTGCGAAAAGAGTGCTCCTGAAAGTAAAGAAATTGCAATCATTACATAATTGAGTAAGGGTAAGACTAAAAGCATTGATAGCATTCTCGGTTTACCTAAAAAATTCTCCGGACTTATCTTCATCACCCGTAAAGCGTCAATCTGTTCAGAAATTTTCATGGTGCCGATTTCTGCTGACATTGCTGAGATACATCTACCAGTAACAGTTAAAGCAGTAAGCACTGGACCTAATTCAATCATCACCATTCGGCCGACTGTCAAGCCGAGAAAATATTTAGGAAGCATATTAGCGATTTGATAGAAACTTTGCACCGTGGTGACTAAACCTAAGAAAAAGCCGATAACGACAATTAAAGGTAAAGAGTTAACGCCAATCTCATATGACTGTTCTATAAAACGCACCAAAGTGCGAGAAGTTTTCCCTGGACTAAAAAGAATCCGGAAAGGAAAGATGATAAAATTGATGACTTCTTGCATTTGCATCTTGTTATTATTTGTTTACCAATCTAAAGCCAAAACTAAAAATCCATTTTGGTCTTTGATTCTTTTCAGCATTACTCTTTAAGATTGCCATTCATCACGAAAGACAAACCATTGCAAAGGATATTTTCTGATATATTCGGACAATTTGTCTGCAACGATTTGCAAGAATTGTTCATAAGTCTGATTTTGGGGAAAGAGCGGTTCGGAAATTTCGGCTCGGTATAATTTCTTACTCTTTTTATCAGGATTTAAGACAAAGTAACCAAAGATAACTGGTGATTTGTATTTTAAGGCAAAACTGGCTGGACCGCGGGGTATTTTCTTTTTGCCGTTTAAGAAATTTACTAATTGTCCGCGTCCGGTTAAATCGCGGTCGCCTAATAAAACCAAAATCCGATTATCTTCTAATGCTTCTGTCATCTTTTCTTTTTCTTGGATAAAGACGATTTGCATTCCGGTGCGAGTGCGAATTAAATTATAGACATCAGAAAGCCCAGGAATCTCTTCAGCCACCGCAGTAAGGGGAAAGCCTAAACTTGCCAGATAGACACCAGCCAAGTCCCAATTACCAAGATGAGCCGTAACCAAAATCACACCTTGGTTGAGTTTTAATGTTTGGTCTAAATGCTCTTTACCTGTAAAATCGATAATCTTTGCTAAGTAGTCTGGTTCATAGATTAAAGCCCGAAAAGCGTCAACTAAACAGATTGCGTAATTGGTAAAATTCTTAAGCACATTCTGCCAATTCGGATTAATGCCAGCCATCAAGAGATTTTTCTTAACAATTGCCCGTTCGCGTTTTGCTTGCAAAAATTTTAATAAGGCTAAAGTTTTGGCAATGAAGACGCCTAACCAACGGGGTAAAAGACATGCAATTCTAATTCCGAGATGATACAGATAAACATGTGAGCGATAGCCCATAATTTTCAATCACTTTTTGAGAAGACTAATTTTGCAAGCATAAGTATTGGCAACAGATGTTCAATAATATTGTAATTTAAGTTAAAAGTCAAGGGTGATAGAGATTGTTTTGTCACAGCGACACAAAGACACAAGACGATAAAACTTTCCGTGAAGCAGTCTTTCTGGGTATTATCTTCAGGCGGAGCGGCAGGAACTCCGCCTGAGATTTTTAGCCACAGAGCCACAAAGACACAGAGACTTATAAATTAATTAAAAACAATCTCTGTGGCACAGTGACTCTGGGGCATTTAGTTTATGGAGCCGGTGCGGCTAAGGCGAAGACGGTGTTGCGAATCCGTTCTAAGATGTCTTTATCCAGCGTCCGAGCATGCCATTTGTTAATTAAGACATCAACTTCTTTTAAGAGTTGGGCGCCAGAAAACTTTTTCGCATACTTATAGACTTCGCGTCCGAAATTGAGATAAGAAGGATTAAGTAAAGTTGGTGTGCCGGCTTCAGCGAGAATCAGTTTGACTTCGTTTTCTAAGGCTTCTTGTTCAGGAAAGATAGTTGAGAGTTGCGCTTTCATTTTGTCTTTATAGCCGGAGAGTTTTTGCGACAAGACATCGCCGGAAAACATCGCATCCCATTTGTCCAAACGTCTTAAAGCAGGTCTAACAGCCATAATTTCAGTTGTGTAAAGATTCTTTAATACCTTCGCTCCTTGTGAAAGAAGTTTAGGATGAAGAGTAATTTTCACCTTCACCTTTATCCTCTTGCATCAAGGAGAGAAATATAAAAGACCTTTACCCAACCTTTGCTCATCACCTCCTTTCTTTGCCATCCGTCTTTATCCGCTTTACGCTTATCGCTATTCGCTATCCGCTAAGAATTCTTTTACGGCGCCGAGCGAAAAGCGAAAGGCGAATAGCAAAAACGCACTGCCGATAAAGACTTTTAGGCAAAACTTATTATAAGCCACAAAGCCCATTTGAACCTTGAACTTTTAATCCTTTGAACCTTTGAGTCTTGAACCTTTGAGCCTTTGAACCTTGAACCTTTGAGCCTTTGAACCTTAAACTTTATGTCGCTGAATTAATC
>JAOABV010000090.1 GCA_026418155.1 candidate division WOR-3 bacterium
ATAGGATAGTAGATAAAGTCGCCTAATCTTTTGTCTCTTCGGTCAGGCAGACCTGTGGTTCGTTTGATTAGGGACAGCGGGTGTTGCAGTTGTTTTGTTTTTGCTTGCGGTCAAAGATTACTTTTGCCTTCATTCGATTCTTTACATAACCTCTCATTGTATATTCCTTTCTGTCGCCTGACTCGTTTGATTGGTACTAACACCTTTATTATAGCCATAAAATACCATATTTCCAATTTTACTCAAAATTTGATTATATCGCTCCTCGGTTAAACAGACTGGATGTGTTGGTTGATTGGGACCGACGCTTTTTATTATATCATAAAATACCTTATTTCCAATTTCCCACAAAATTTGATTATATCGCTCCTCGGTTAAACAGGCTAATGACTCGTTTGAGTTTGATTGGTGCTGACAGCCTTTATTATACCCATAAAATTTAATCTTAAGTAATCAAACTCGACTATAATCAGTGAAAGAAAATTATCTTTTCAGATGTCTTCACTGCGGACAAAGATAAAGTTTTTTATTATAAAAGATTACGCTATGCAGTTTTCCTAAACCCTTGATATTAATATTTCCATTTGTGTATTGATTTTAGCCGCAATGTAAGTTATAATTTATATATATGTCAGTTGGTCATCGCGAAGTATATAACATTATGAAATTCATTAAATTTATACTTCTTTTAATTACTGCTTTGGGCGCAAATTTTGGATGTTCAGTTTATGGTCAGTCCCGACTTAAAATTTATCAGATTGATGTTAATACTGGTGATGCGGCATTAATTGTCTCTCCGACCAACAAATATGTCCTTATCGATGCCGGTGATGACCGCCATAATTATGGCGATACAGTTTTAAGATTTCTGCGAAACCTTGGGATAACTCATTTAGACCATATAATCGCCAGCCATTATCATCAAGACCATATTGGTGGTATTCCAAGAGTAATTTATGGTTTAAGTGGCGCCAACACCAACGATTCAATTTTAGGTTGGTGTTATGACCGTGGCGACACATATACCACTCCAGCATTTATTAATTATAAAAATGCGATTGGCACTAAACGGCGAACCATTGGGTTAGGCGAAACGCTAAATTTAGGTGGTGGCGCTTTTATGTTCTGTGTTGCCAAAAATGGCAAGATTATGAACGGTGATAGTGTGCTGCCTAATACGGAAGAAAATTACCGCTCTTTGGTTTGGGTTATAAAATATGGTCGCTTTCGATTTTATACTGGTGGCGATTTGGTAGGTTATAATGTCTCCGGTGAACGAGATGTTGAAACTAAAGTCGCGCCGGTTATTGGAAAAGTTGATGTGATAAAAGTAAATCATCATGGTAGCCGAAATAGTTCCAATCCTACTTTTTTAGATTCCCTGCGTCCAAAAGCCGCAATTATCTCACAGGGTGTCCATCCGGTTAACAATAATCATCCCCATCAAGAAGCACTGGACCGTTTAGCAACTCGGAATATTTATATCTATCAGATGAATACTAATCCTACGGGTGGCACAATTCCAACCGGACATGGTCGAATTCTTAATACGACGGCAACGATTATTGTTAATCGGGCATCTTATACGATAAATGGTGACGAATATTTATTATCCGGGGTTCTGCGCGATGGGGCTTGTTTATCAATTCTCTCGCCACCAGATACAATATTAGAACAATCCATCATCACACCTAAAGCCCTAATAAAAAATTGGGGCAATGAGACCGAAGCCTTTCGAATTAGATTTAGAATTACTCCTGCTTACAATCGAACACAAAACATTTATGATTTAGCACCTAATGATACAATGACGGTTATTTTTGACACTGCTTGGTATGCAATCCGAGGTGTATATCAAGTTGTCTGTTCAACTGAAGTGTTTGGTGACACAAATCAAACTAATGATAAGCAGACTAAATCATTGGTCGTTGCTTTTTATGATAGTGAGATAACGGATATATTAAATCCGATAACAAATAATGCCTACTTTCTCAGCGAAACAATAACACCGACCGTAATTGTTAAAGATAATTCCGAATATGCTTATCCGTCATCAGTAAAAGTCTATTGTTTTATAAGAAACGATACCGCGATCTATTCTGATTCAATGGAAATATTGTCTTTTCCTGGAAGGTCAGATACAATCACCTTTACTCCTTTAATTTTACAAGGATTATCTGCAGGTGTTTATGTTTGTTCCGTGGCGGTTGTAAGAGATGTGGATTTAGTTTCAGCCAATAATATCCGTTCATTCCAATTTACTGTGCTTAATCCGAGCGGAATAAGTGAGAAACCAAACTCTGTGCTCAATCCCAATCAGAGATTCAAATTAACCATCTCTAAACTCTTTGATGTCTCGGGTCGATTGATTCAATCACAAGTTTTTTCAACCTCGGCGGATAAGACCAATACTATCGAATATTGGTCTAAAATTATTCCTCAGGGCATCTATTTTTTACATATTACGAAGATACCTGATGATAATCAACAACCAACAAAATTAATGCGAAAACTCATCATTTTGAGTAAAAAGTAAGACTGAAGATATGAAGATGCGAATAAAATCTGAAGTAATAGTTTTGTTATTAACCGTATTTAAGATATGAATATACGAGTAAAATCTGAAGTAATGGTTTATTATTAACCGTATTTAAGATATGAATATACG
>JAOABV010000091.1 GCA_026418155.1 candidate division WOR-3 bacterium
TTGCTGGGTATGATAATAATGTTATTACACCGCTATGCGGTTTATTAAAAAAGATAAAGATTAGAAAGGATAAGGAAGAAGTTGGGATAGAAAGAATTGTTTTATTTTTCCGCAAGCATTACTGATAATAACTTTTATTTTAGGACTAAACTCATATAAAACTTGGAGGCAGGCACCGCATGGATAAGTAAGATTTTGTGTGTTAGTATAAATTGCGATTGCCTTAAATTTTTTTTCACCCTCAGATACGGCTTTGAATAAGGCAACTCGTTCAGCACAGACAGTAAGACCATATGAAGCATTCTCAACATTAGCACCTGTAAAGATTTTGTTTTTTGCGGTCAAAAGGGCAGAACCAACCTTAAATTTAGAATAAGGTGCATAGGCATTGTTTGATGCTTGTTTTGCGGCATTAATTAACTTCTCGATTTCTTTCATAATTCAATCTCCTTACTATACTCATAATCATTTTCCTTTATATACGAAACATTGTCTTTCATAATTCAATTTTTTTCCAAAAACTTATGCCATTTTTTAATTGTGGCAACTGGAGATATTCAGCAATGGTCTGACCTACATCAGCAAAAGATTTCCTTGTGCCTAAATTTACTGCTGAGCGTACTTTTTTACCATACACTAAAACCGGTACATATTCTCTTGAATGGTCAGTTGAAGGTGTTGTCGGGTCATTGCCATGGTCAGCAGTTATAAATAGAATGTCATCTTCTCTAAGACGCCTCAAGACTTCCGGCAGTCTTGTATCAAAATCTAATAAGCCTTGATAGAATGCTTGACAATCATTACGATGTCCCCAGTCCATATCAAACTGAATAAAATTCGTAAAAATTATGCCGGATTTGACACTTTCTATTGCTTTTAGCGTATAATCAAAGCATTCCATATTATTAACTGAATGAAAAGAATTGGTGAAACCTTGATTCGCAAATAGTTCATCAACTTTACCAATAACTACAACTTCATAATTATGGTCTTTGGCAATATCTAATAATGTCAGCTCCGGTGGCGATAAAGAGAAATCTTTGCGTCGTGAAGTGCGGGTAAAATGGCCGGGACGACCGATAAAGGGCCGGGCAATCACTCGTAAGACCGAATGTTTTCCTCTTAATAATTTTCGGGCAACTTCACACATTTTATATAATTCCTGAGGTGTAATGACATTTTCATGCGCCGCAATCTGAAAAACACTATCCGCAGATGTATAAACAATCGGATAACCAGTGCGTAAATGCTCTTCACCGAAACGATTGATAATCTCTGTGCCAGAGGCTGGAATATTACCCAACACCTTTTTACCGATTATCTTTTCGAACTTACTGATAATCTCTTTCGGAAATCCTTTAGGATATACTGGAAAAGGATGTTTTAAGACAACACCCATAAGTTCCCAGTGTCCAGAAGTAGAATCTTTACCTGGTGATAATTCTGCCATTTTACCATACGAGGCTAAAGAGGATTCGATTCTTTTGACGCCTTGGATTTCAATAATATTGCCTAATCCTAATTTTTCCAGATTGGGAAGATGAAAATTTTGAATCTTTTCAGAAAGATTTTTCAGCGTATTAGAGCCTTGGTCATTATAAAGATGAGCATCAGGTAGTTCACCAACTCCAACACCGTCTAAAAGCAGGATGATTGCACGTTTTTCTGCCATTTGCTAAATGCTATCGGCTGTTAACAAAAAAATGCCGGAGGCGGGATTTGAACCCGCACGCTCGAAAGCCTACGCCCCTCAAACGTATGTGTCTGCCAATTCCACCACCCCGGCGTATATCTTATTATAGTAAATAAAAATAATCTGTCAATCGGCTCTTTTCTTTAGGATATCGATATGAAGTCTATAATAAAACATTCTCCATAAAAACATTGAATTTACCAAATATTAATCTTAATTCAAATTTTGTCCCTGATTTTAAAGTTCAAAAGGTTATACATATAACTATAACAAAAAATCGAGGAAGATTTTATATAACTCTATGAATTACAGAGAATAATATTAAAATCAACTAAAATGATGGTATGACTCCCTCCGCTGTAGCATAGGTTTAGAGAGTTAGGTAAAAGATTATCTAAAGGTACATAGCAAAGCATTTCTCAAATCACGCTTAACAAATTATCTCTTGGAACGGTGATTGAAGTATCTTTTAATAGATTATTTAATAAGACTCATATTTCGTCTTTTCGGTTGCAAAATAGATTATGACTTAGGATAAAGAAAAGCAAGTCATTGGGTGAGTAATACACTTTTTTTAACTTGACTTTATCTTATATCGCAATAAACTAACCGAGTGAAGATTAGGTCTTTTTCTTTATTTTTCCGAAATTTTACAGTTAGGAGTTTTCTAAATTGCA
>JAOABV010000092.1:0-263 GCA_026418155.1 candidate division WOR-3 bacterium
TTTTGCTGCTCGGTTATATCAGATGGAATAGCAAATCGTTGTTTTAATAATTCACTTCCGTGTCGTGCGTAGCCACCACTTTTTTCGGGAATATTTACATTCTGAATTGCATAATATATAAATTTAATATCATTTTGTTTATTATTAAACGGATATAGAATTTTAACCCCGGAACCTCCAATAGCAAATGGCATAGTAATAAATTTTATAATTTTCGTGTGATCGCCAAAAATTATTACGGGTAGAGGCGATTTGAATATTTT
>JAOABV010000092.1:273-1147 GCA_026418155.1 candidate division WOR-3 bacterium
GAAGAGATTTCAGAAGTGGTAAATTAATATTTTTTAATGTGCTTCCCTGGGCTCTTTGCCAATATTTCCAGTAAATATAAGATTGAAAAAAATAATGAATAAAACTTTTTTGTACGTTAGATTTTAATTTAACTTTGATTAAATAAGAACCAAAGACTATATTATCGTAATCCCGATCAACAACAACAGACACTCCAACCGTTCCTGCTCTCGCAATTATTATATCCCCTTTTTTTAAGAAAAATGCGGCTAAATTGTTTTTTTTCTCAGTTATTTCGCAGAATGGTAATTGTTCAAACTCACATGTATAATTCTTAATATCGGTGGTTCGTAATATTCTTATTCCCGAAGTGTAGTTAACCGTCTTTGCAGTAACGCCATAGAACATATCTTCACATATTTTTTTATCTCCCAAGCTTACCACTTCCCACTCTTTTGGAATTTGGCAATTGAGTTCTTTGCTATACTTAAATTCTTTATGCCCGATGCCTTTGGTTAGAAGTCTCTGCATTAGACCTTTTTTCAGTCGTTCAATCTTTTTGATCTTCTCATCAACCTTTGCTATCGCTTCATCTACCGTCGACAAAACTTCTGCAATTTTCTTTTGCTCATCAATATTATTTGGAATTGCTATTTCTACTTTTTTTATATTAATTGGGCTTAAATTGCCCTGAGCACTTTTTCTTATCATTTTTAGTATAGTTGATTTAAAATCGTCGCTTTGAGCTAAATAATAAAAAAAACGTGGTATTATTATATTTTCATTAATTACTTTGAACCCGCCTACCCGTTGATTTAATAGTGCGAATCCAATTTCTTTATCAACGACCGAAATTTTACCTGTTGTAGCCCCAGAAAGTGCGATTAAGATATC
>JAOABV010000092.1:1156-1484 GCA_026418155.1 candidate division WOR-3 bacterium
TTATTGGTTTTACCTAATAAATATAAGTAACGCCACCAATAGTAAAAATATTTCGGTTCAACAAAATTTTTCACCCTTACTAACTTAACGAAGTTTGTAAAAAAAATCGGATATGTTGAGTAATTAAGAATTTTATCATTAAGTATTATAATTCGACCCGTAGGCTGATCTTTACTGCCACCGGATATTTCTATCAATATATCGTTTAATTTGATATGATAATCATTTATCTTTTTATTATCAATGTATCTTAAAGGCACGTCATCAAATTCTGCTTTTTCGACTTTAGGGAAATCGGTACCGCGAATAACCTTACACAAAGTAAAAT
>JAOABV010000093.1 GCA_026418155.1 candidate division WOR-3 bacterium
CTTCAAATACTGTCCCATCTTTAAGGACTAAAATTGCTTTTTTCATTAATTCTCTCCTCTCATGTCAAAAAATTTATTTCCCTTAACTGTAAGTAAAACTTTTCCTTTTAGTTCCCAACTATTAAAGGGTGTGTTTTTACCAAGGGATGAGAAGTTATCTTTACTGACTGTCCATTTTTTATTTATATCCACAACAATTAGGTCAGCCTGACTTCCTTCAATTATCCCTCTTTTATGTATTTTTAAAATCCTTGAGGGATTGATTGTTAGTTTTTCAATAAGTGTTTTAAGGCTTAAAATACCTTCATGTACAAGTTTAAGGCTGAGGGCAAATGCTGTTTCAAGCCCTGAGATTCCATTTAATGCCTCCTGAAAGGGCACTTTTTTCTCATCAATGTGATGTGGAGCATGGTCTGTAGCAATGACATCAATTATGCCATATTTTAATGCTTCTTTTATTGCCTCTCTGTCTTCTTCTGTGCGTAAAGGAGGATTTACCTTTGCATTAGTATTGTAATCCCTTACAGTTTCCTCTGTTAGAGTAAAGTAATGGGGACAGGTTTCAGCTGTGACAGATATACCCTCTTCCTTAGCTTTTTTTATTAATTCAACAGAACCACTTGTTGATACATGGGCAATATGAATTGGTGACTTAAGATTTTTACTCAAGATTATATCTCTTGCTATCATTACCTCTTCCGATGCTTTAGGAATTCCTTTAAGCCCAAGATAAAAGGAAAGCTTTCCCTCATTCATTACTCCTTCTTCGCTTAAATTTAAGTCTTCGCAGTGGGAGATTATTGGTGCATCTACTGCCTTTGAATACTCAAGTGCCCTTCTCATAATGAGAGAGTTCATTACAGGCATTCCATCATCAGAAAAGGCAACACAACCTGCTTCTTTTAACATAGACATATCAGCGAGTTCCTCTCCTTTAAGCCCTTTAGTAATAGCTCCGATGGGATAAACATCGCAACTACCTTCCTCTTTAGCTTTAGCAAGTATATAATAGGTAACTTCTGGATTATCATTAACAGGATTTTTGTTTGCCATGCAACATACAGAGGT
>JAOABV010000094.1 GCA_026418155.1 candidate division WOR-3 bacterium
ACATAATGCTTTTATTTCTGTCCCTTCGATCTTCATCATTCTTGCTACAGCTTCGGGTCCGCGCATACCTAAACCAATAAATCCGATTCTGACTTTATCTATTGGTTCGCATGCTAATCCAACTACGTTTTTTGTCTTCTTCTTTTGTTCTGATAATGATTCAGTCAATTCAATTCTTCCTTCTTTATTTATACTGAAAGAAGGAACAGAAGATAACCCAATTGCAGCACCTGAGATTAATGCATTCTTCAAAAATTTTCTGCGCGAGTTGTTCATTGACAGCTCCCTTTATTTTTTTTGTGTTAGAATACCATCTTTCATTTCAAAAAGTGTATCTGCTATTTTAACTAATTCAGGATTGTGAGTAACGATAAGAAAAGTAATTCCTAAATTTTTATTTAGATCACGGAATAAGTCATGTATTGTAGAGCTATTTAAGGAATCTAAATTACCGGTTGGTTCATCTGCAAAAATAATTGATGGTTTATTTGCAAGTGAACGTGCAACTGCAACTCTTTGTTGTTCGCCTCCGGAAAGTTCAGATGGTTTATGATGTGCTCTGTCACTCAGTCCTACTAATTCAAGAATTTTTTCAGCTTCCTTTTTTGCTTGTGAAAGAGATTTGCCATTTATCATCATAGGTATTGCTACATTTTCTGTTGCATCAAATTCGGGCAGAAGATGATGAAACCGAAAAACAAAACCGATGTTTTGATTTCTGAATGAAGAGAGCTTTTCGTCATTGAGCTTAAAAATATCTGTACCTTTGATCAGGACACTTCCTGAATCCGGAACATCAAGTCCACTGAGAATATGTAAAAGCGTACTTTTTCCGGCACCAGAAGCCCCTACAATCATACTAATTTTGCCGGCTTCTAAATCGAATGAAACTCCTTTAATGATATCAAGTCTTTGGTTATTTAATCTCAGGAAAGATTTGTAAA
>JAOABV010000095.1 GCA_026418155.1 candidate division WOR-3 bacterium
TGTGTATAAGAGACAGACTTGCATGTCTAAGACACGCCGCCAGCGTTAGTCCTGAGCCAGGATCAAACTCTCAAAAGGGAAAAATTTCAAAAGATAATGTCTGGCTATCAGACACGCTTATTATTGCCAAATTTTCAAAGAGCTTTCAGAATAACCTAATAAATTATACTAAAAAATTGTGTTTTGTCAAGAGGTTTTTTAATTCGCTTATAAAATTGATATCAGTCACCAATTTCTTCTTAAGTTTGTTTATTGGATTTACTTTCATTCTCTTTATCAGTAGAATTATTTTTTCTTTTATAGTCAGTAATATAAAAACCTGTGCCCTTAAAAATAAATCCGGCACCAGGCGAAATTAGTCGCTTTAGATTATTGCCACATTTCGGACATTTTTTAAGTGGTTTATCAGTAATTTTCTGAAATTCCTCAAACTGATAATTGCATGTTGTGCATTGGTACTCATAAGTAGGCATAATTACGCTCCTTAAAAAAGATAAAGCGGGACTGCATATTTATTAGCAGTCCCGCTCTGTTTTAAAGATTAATACTCACCGTAACCGCCAGCTGGTGCTGGTGGAGTCTTCTCTTTTTCGGGCAACTCAACAATCGCTGCATCAGTCGTAATTAGAAGTGAAGCTACCGAAGCTGCATTCTGCAACGCAGTCCGCGTGACTTTAGTCGGATCGATAATCCCGGCTTCAAACATATCTTCATAACGCAAAGTTTCAACATTAAATCCGCGATTTCCGGTTTCGTTCTTCACTCTTTCTACTACTACTGAACCTTCAATTCCGGCATTCTCAGCAAGTTGACGAATCGGCGCCTCAAGCGCTTTCTTTACTATCTCTACTCCAATTTGTTCATCCCCGGGCAGTTTTAGCTTTCCTAACGCCGGAATACAACGGAGT
>JAOABV010000096.1 GCA_026418155.1 candidate division WOR-3 bacterium
ACTCGTATTTTTCTGTTTTGAACTTTAATCTTTGCCTTTCGGCAATCCGGTCGATTAAAGAACCATTTTGTCAAAGAACTGAAGTGGGAATGAGCAGGGAGTAGCGAGAATTGAGGAATTTTCCTGTTTGCTCGCTACTCTCGACTCGCTACTCAATATCAATTGTCCAAACTTCTAATACATCAACAAAACTTGGAATTTTTAAGTTTTTTTCCAGTTGTTGAGTTACCCAGGCTTTGACTCTACTTCCGCAGATTGACTTTTGAAATAAGCCGAGTCGGTGTTGCTGGTCGTATTCTTCAGCCGAAATCCGGTCAATAATTTTGGCATTGACTAATCGCTTTAATCGGAATGTGCCATCTGGAGTTGTAATCTCATTTAAGTTGCGCTTGCGTAGTTCAGACGCAATCTTCTCTGCTTGCGATAAGTATAACTCATAGAGAATATCAGTCTCTAACTTGAGATTATTGAGCATCTCTTTCGAGCATAAATAACGCGACCAAGTATGCTTTAGTTCAGATAGTTTGGTTTCCAGTCTTTTGGTCATAATGTCTCCTTTTTAGTAAAGCATTTGAGACCCTTCACTATGTTCAGGGTGACAATATGTTGTGTTTTTAAGTTTTGATAGTTTGGTTTTGAGTCTTTTCGTCATAGTGTCTCCTTTTTAGTAAAGTGTTTGAGCCCTGGAAACGGATAAGTCTTGAGTCCGTTCAGGGTGACAATGTGGTTTGTTTTTAAGTTTTTCGTCATAATGACTCCTTGGTTAAATTAAATACTAAAGACCAAAAACATAAAAATAGTTGCATTTTTCATTTTCGGTTTTTTCCCAGTCTAATGTCGCCGAGCACTTTCCAGATTCCGTCAGACAAACTCGTAAAGCCATTA
>JAOABV010000097.1:0-237 GCA_026418155.1 candidate division WOR-3 bacterium
GAACATTAGTGATATCAAGAATATTAAATTCATTAATACAATTCCAATCTATTTTATCTTGGAATTTTTCTATAAATTCTTCAGAGAGTTTTTGGTACTTACTGATATATTTCCAATTGACTTTATCTTTAAATTTTTCTATAAATTTTTCAGAGAGATTTTGGTATTTACTAATTTTATTCCAATTAAGTTTATGTTGAAATTTTTCTATAAATTCTTCAGAGAGTTGGATTTGGC
>JAOABV010000097.1:247-808 GCA_026418155.1 candidate division WOR-3 bacterium
GATAATTCTTCTTTAGTATAATTCATATTAATTTCCTAGATAAGATTTAAATTTTTCTTTAAATGCTTCGGATAAAATTTGATATTTTTTAATAGCTTTCCAATCTACTTTATCTTTAAATTTTTCTATAAAACATTCGGATAGATTTTGATGTATACTAATTTCATACCAATCCACCATATCTTTAAATTTTTCTATAAATATTTCGGATAATTTTTGGTGTTTACTAATTTTATTCCAAGCTACTTTATTTTTAAATTTTTCTATAAATTTTTCGGATAGGTCTTGATTAGCGCTAATTTCAATCCAATCTATTTTATCTTGAAATTTTTCTATAAATTTTTCAGATAATTTTTGGTGTTTACTAATTTTATTCCAAGCTACTTTATTTTTAAATTTTTCTATAAATTTTTCGGATAGGTCTTGATTAGCGCTAATTTCAATCCAATCTATTTTATCTTGAAATTTTTCTATAAATTTTTCAGATAATTTTTGGTGTTTACTAATTTTATTCCAAGCTACTTTATTTTTAAATTTTTCTATAAATTTTTCGGATAGGTC
>JAOABV010000098.1 GCA_026418155.1 candidate division WOR-3 bacterium
GCTCAACATTATCTCCCATCAATGTTGTAAATATAGCTTCTGCTTCAGCAGAATCTTCCAATGTTACCTTTAGAAGTTTTCTTCTTTGAGGGTCCATGGTCGTTTCCCAAAGTTGTTGAGGATTCATCTCACCAAGACCTTTATATCTTTGTATGTTTGCGCCTTGTGTTCCTTCTTTAGTTATTATTTCTCCAAGTTCTTTTAAACTTGAAACAAAATATTTATTTTTTTCAGTTTTAATTTCAAAAATAAAATTCTTAAATACTTTATCTTTTTCTTCTTCCAAACTGATAAAAATATAATCATCAAGCGTATAACCAAAATCCTTTAATTTATTGTTTATTTGAAAAAGCTTAGAAAATTCAGAAAGAGTTTGAAAAGAAGGACCAAGTTCTTCTTCCCTCTCAAGGGCTTCTTCTTTAAGTTCTTTTTTTAATTCTTCTTTTCTTTTTTCTATAAATTCATTTTCATAATCAAGCCATTCTTTTTCAGAATAAAAATATCTATAATTTCCAGGCGATATCTCAACTCTATAAACTGGAATTTTACCACTTTTTTCAAAATTAAGATAATCATTTAATGTTAAAGATTTTACTTCAAGTTTCTTTAAAATACTATCAATCTGAAAAATTAAGTTAATAATTTCTCTTAGTTTTTTCTTGTCAATTTCATGTCCTTTTTTATCTTTAACAAATACATTATCCACTGCTTGACTTAATATCCATTGATTAAGCTCATCATCGTTTTGAAAATAACTTTCAAATTTCCCTTTTTTTACTTTATATAAAGG
>JAOABV010000099.1 GCA_026418155.1 candidate division WOR-3 bacterium
TGAAAGCAAACCACAACAGGTTGTAGTGTTCTTATATCCAAAAATTACTATCTCAAATATCGCTAAACTTAAATTTGAAAGCAAACCACAACTTTTTGTGTAAAATAATACTATCTAATAAACTACCTCAAATATCGCTAAACTTAAATTTGAAAGCAAACCACAACGCTCAAGTTTATCAAAAGATACATTACCACACTATCTCAAATATCGCTAAACTTAAATTTGAAAGCAAACCACAACACCATCACTAGTTTTCATTTTACACAAATAACTATCTCAAATATCGCTAAACTTAAATTTGAAAGCAAACCACAACTATTTTATAAAATCTTTGGAATAATATTTGACTATCTCAAATATCGCTAAACTTAAATTTGAAAGCAAACCACAACTGATGAATTATCGGTTTTAGATAATAACTATCTCAAATATCGCTAAACTTAAATTTGAAAGCAAACCACAACATACAATGAACATGACTTGTTAGAAACATTACTATCTCAAATATCGCTAAACTTAAATTTGAAAGCAAACCACAACATTATTTCAATTAGAGATTTTTCATTTATACTATCTCAAATATCGCTAAACTTAAATTTGAAAGCAAACCACAACAAACACCAGCTCAAGGAACAGCACGAATAGACTATCTCAAATATCGCTAAACTTAAATTTGAAAGCAAACCACAACATGGTCAATTATGTTTGATAATACCAATAGACTATCTCAAATATCGCTAAACTTAAATTTGAAAGCAAACCACAAC
>JAOABV010000100.1 GCA_026418155.1 candidate division WOR-3 bacterium
TCCCAGTTGTGGTTTGCTTTCAAATTTAAGTTTAGCGATATTTGAGATAGTAAAAGACAAAACAATAGCATAATATTTACAGTTGTGGTTTGCTTTCAAATTTAAGTTTAGCGATATTTGAGATAGTTATATGAATAATAAAGAAATAAAAAAAATAGTTGTGGTTTGCTTTCAAATTTAAGTTTAGCGATATTTGAGATAGTAAGAGCCATAGAAGAAATCATCCTAGAAAGTTGTGGTTTGCTTTCAAATTTAAGTTTAGCGATATTTGAGATAGTAACATAAATTAAAATATGGAAACTTAAGTTGTGGTTTGCTTTCAAATTTAAGTTTAGCGATATTTGAGATAGTCAAATCAATATCAAAAACAACCGATAAAAAGTTGTGGTTTGCTTTCAAATTTAAGTTTAGCGATATTTGAGATAGTATATATTTCAAATATCCAATACACAAATTAGTTGTGGTTTGCTTTCAAATTTAAGTTTAGCGATATTTGAGATAGTCATTAATGCAGTCATAAGTAAATCCTTTAAGTTGTGGTTTGCTTTCAAATTTAAGTTTAGCGATATTTGAGATAGTGGATCTAAATCTCTTAACTCTGCTATGATAGTTGTGGTTTGCTTTCAAATTTAAGTTTAGCGATATTTGAGATAGTCCTTCTATAAAGAAGGAAGTCCCACCTATAGTTGTGGTTTGCTTTCAAATTTAAGTTTAGCGATATTTGAGATAGTAAAAAGGCTGTC
>JAOABV010000101.1 GCA_026418155.1 candidate division WOR-3 bacterium
TTTATTTCAACCTCTTAAAATATACCTCCTAAAAGAATAGTTGTAATGCATATAACTCTTTGAAATCTAAATAATTAAACACAAATTTGTATTTCCTGTCAAAACGGTATATTTTAGATTTTGTGTAAATTATTTGTGCTTCTATAAAACACTTAATTGACTTTAGATGGTCTGCGTGTATAATAAAACTTTTTGATTGGACAAATCGAATTAATCAAATATGTCAAGCACTTTAGGCTTAAATTATATGATTTGCCGGTATTAGTAATTAGTATATTAAATTTAGGTAAGCAATGAACGGAATTGAAAACTATCTGGGTCAAATTTTATCAGTATTATGTGCAATTATCTGGGCATTAGCAGTTATCCTTTTTAAGAAAAGTGGTGAGACCGTGCATCCGATTGCCCTCAATCTTTTCAAAAATCTTATAGCAATCATTCTCTTTCTTATCACAATTAAAATCCTTGGCCAATCATTACTGCGTAATGCTTCAAGTAAAGAATATTTAATCTTTATTCTTAGTGGTATTTTGGGTATGGCGATTGCTGATACTTTATACTTTATGTGCTTAAATCAAATTGGTGCCGGACTTTTAGCCATTGTTTCTTGTTTACATAGTCCTTTTATAATAATACTCTCAATGTTATTTCTCAAAGAACGCATGACTTTTCTGCAGATTATTGGCGTAATCCTAATTGTTCTTGCCGTGCTTTTAA
>JAOABV010000102.1:0-158 GCA_026418155.1 candidate division WOR-3 bacterium
TGGTCAGTTATCAAAAGAATATAAGCATTTACCGGTTGACACCAAGCATTTTAAGGATTTAGAGCTTAAGATTCTTGGACTGTTTGATAATCTTGATGAAAGTTTAGACGGTTGGCTTATCAAAAGTGAAAACTATCAGGCCTGTCTCTTATACACAT
>JAOABV010000102.1:168-709 GCA_026418155.1 candidate division WOR-3 bacterium
TACAATCCTACCAAAATTCAAAGAGAAAGTCCAAACAATATATATTGATCCCCCATTTAACAAAGAACAGGATGCTGATTATTTATATAATGTAAAATACAAAGATTCTACTTGGGCAACTTTATTAGAAAACCGACTAAGATTAGGAAGAGATTTACTTAATGAAAAAGGCAGCATTTTTGTCAGATGCGATTACAACGGCAACTGGATTGTAAGACATCTAATGAAACAAATTTTCAGAGAAGAGAATTTTAGGAATGAGATGATTCTAAAAAGGACAGCAGGCTTGCCGAAAAGGGAAATTGAAAATATGGAAGTTGAAACCGAATATTTAATTTATTATGCGAAAAATAATGAAATGTTGTTTTTTAAGCAATTATGGGAAAATCGTGAACCCCAATGGATGCCGGTAATGATCAAATACAACCGAGGTGGCCCGACAGGTAAACCTATAATAATTGAAAACAAAGTCTATAACCCTCCAGAAGGTTATAGTTGGGCAATTGGAGCAGAAATAGCCGAAAGATTATATAAAGAAGGG
>JAOABV010000103.1 GCA_026418155.1 candidate division WOR-3 bacterium
CATTTTCGTCCCCTAAAGTTATCTTTGCTCTTTTTTGTTCACCACCAATTGATAAAGTGTCGCCATCAGTAAAATCAGGTTGGTTAAGCCCTTCAATTACAATCCCGATTTTTGTCTTAATGTAGTCGTTTATTGTTATATACTCGTCAAATCTTAATTGCTTTGTCCAATATAAATCTTCTGTTGTTTTTAAATCTTTATTAATTTTATTACTGTATCTTATCTCATAATTAAATAGTTGAAATTGTGAATATATTATAGGCCGAAGATTCGCATAATCAGCTGTAAGATAAGGTTTAAGTGAATTAATTAAAATATAACCCGTAGCAGGTTCTATGCCATGAGTTGTTATTATAATTTCAATTGGATTTATTTTATTTTGTATATCCCACTTTATTAGGTTATTTTCAGTCTTATATGGTAGCAACGAAAAATAATTGTTGTTTTCTTTGTATAAATTAAGAGGGACGGGCAAAAAGACCTTGTAATCAGATTTAAGAAAAACGGTTTTTATTTTTAAGTTGGATTTTTTTAAGTCAAGGTCATACTCACCAAGTTTCTCGTCTTGTTTATTATTACAGAAATCCTCAATACTTTTATTCTCTTTTTTAAGGCAATAATCACCGATTGCGCCGTATAAAGTTAGTGGTGAAGGTAGTCCGCCTTCAGCAATCGTATCATCACCAGCAATAAAAGGCCG
>JAOABV010000104.1 GCA_026418155.1 candidate division WOR-3 bacterium
CCAACTGTTAGATGGGGATGAAACCGTCGTTCTTCAGGTTTGTAGCCGATTTCCGCTAATGTCGATTCAACTTTCGCTTGTAAATCGATTAATTCACTACTACCTTTTTCCACCCCGACCCAAATTATTCGAGGAGAACGCTGACTGGGAAAGGCCCCGAAATTTTTCAAAGATAATTCGAATGATTTTTGAGCCCCGGCGATTGCTGATAATTTATCAGCGACTTTGTGTAAAAAAACCTTGGTAACATTCCCTAAAAAACACAGCGTTAGGTGCAGATTTTCATATTTTACCCACCGAACAGCAAGATTTTGTTGTTGAAATTCATCAACAAATTTCATAATCTCCTGCCTAATTTTTTTCGGAATTTCAATAGCAATAAAAGAGCGAATCGTTTCCATAAATTTGCCTCCAAATTTAACTCCAAAAACTTACTACATTTATTAGAAATTATGAATTTGTTTCTAAATCTTTTTATTGCGTATAAGTTTAAATAGTTTCAATGGTTCGGCGAAGTAAATCCAATGCTGCCATTGCTGATTTTTCTTTTATCATCCGCCTTGTTCCCGTAAAATGATGTTCTTCGTAAGTCTGTCCCTTTTTCGTGGCAATACCAATATAGACTAATCCAATTGGCTTTTGTGCAGTTTGTCCTGATGGACCAGCAATACCGGA
>JAOABV010000105.1 GCA_026418155.1 candidate division WOR-3 bacterium
CCAATAGGCACCATTCCGAGCATCACAAAAAATGCCGCAATCAAAAGTAAAGTCGCCTCTTTAGTTCGTGCTCGAAAGGCCCGGTATGCTGCTGATGCCATATAAAAAGCCAACATTGCAAACATTGTTGAGTTTACCGGCACAAAGATATTTTGAAATAAAGTTTGGAGAATTGAAGTTTTGCCGATGCCACGAAAGAAGACTAAACTGGAAGTTCCTCCATCCTTAATTATATTTACTCCTAACAGACCGACCAGCGCAGTAATAATTGCACTAACTAAAGTAACAATGGAAAATTCCCAACCAGAGGATTTGCGTGATATTTTATGACTATGACGAATGACTAAACTACCAACTCCTAAAACTAAAGCGAAGACCGAGATGAGTCGAACCCATTTTAATACTATTTCATAAGCAGAAACTGAAATCGGATGGGGGATGAAAAACTGTAACATCATAAAAATACCAAAAATTAAACATAAAACTAAAGGTATTGTTCTTTGCATTTTACCTCCAAGATAGTCTTATATAAAAATGGTAAAGCGACATTGCACAATATATTTTTATTCTGAACTCATTTCGTTCACTCAGAATAATAGAAAAAAAGATTAACTGACATTAAAAAACCTCAGGATATTCAAAACTGGAAATTTAACACTAAG
>JAOABV010000106.1 GCA_026418155.1 candidate division WOR-3 bacterium
CTGTATCACTCATTACATAACATCCATCAGTATCAATTTCTACAATAGCTCTACCCTTCTTAGCTGGAATCTTTTTTGTCAATGTTCCATCTTCATCTGGAGTAATAAAAAAAACCTTTATATTTTTCGTTACTGCATCAGATGATAGCTTAAGCTTCCAATAACCTGTCTGTGTAATTCTTTCTCTTAGAGTAACTTTACTTGATATAACAGCAATGATTTCAAAATTTTCTGGATTATAGACGATTAAATCAACATCCGGTAAATGAGAACCGAACTCTCCATAATGAATTAAAAGATTTCTCTTGACTCTATTTAACTCTTCAGAAAGATTTTCACTTCTTTTTCTCTCAAGAGTATTGCCTTCAATAATTTTCAATCCAAGCTTTTCAACTTGTTCTTTTATAATGTATAAAATTAGTTTTTCTAAATTCTTTCCCTTAAATGCTCGCCAAGATTGTTCATGGTCTTTATTAGGAGTAGGCGATTTATCCCACTCTCTTTTATGAATAGATTTAAATTCTCTAAATAATTCAGAAATATTGTTAAAAACCTTTTCTCCATATTTGTTTTTATACTCTTTATAGAGTCTTAGTAGTTCATCAAATTTCATCTTTTTCTCTCATATTGTGTCCAGCTAATCTTTCTATAAATATTAGTTT
>JAOABV010000107.1:0-173 GCA_026418155.1 candidate division WOR-3 bacterium
TCCTCAAGATAGGACCAGAAATCAATCTCCTGCAAAAATTCCTCAAAGGCTAAAGGATAGTCTTGCAAGTTTTTTCTTAGTTTGGAGAGCCTTTGGAGAAAGCTGTAAAGCGACACAGCTTTACTCTGAGGCAAGTCCTTTAATGCCAGTATTGAGCCTTCCCAGCAGTCCCC
>JAOABV010000107.1:183-458 GCA_026418155.1 candidate division WOR-3 bacterium
CCCTTAGCACATCTTCAAGGCTGTATCCTTCAGCATGCTTTTGCCTTAGATACCTAAGGAGCTCCCTTACGTTTTCCTGCCTTTCTTCCCCCTTTTTGTAGCTCTCCTCAAGATAGGACCAGAAATCAATCTCCTGCAAAAATTCCTCAAAGGCTAAAGGATAGTTCTGCAAGTTTTTTCTTAGTTTGGAGAGCTTTTGGAGAAAGTTGTAAAGGGGCAAAGCCTTGTTCTGAGGCAATTCCTTTACTGCCAGCATTGAGCCATCCCAGCAGTCC
>JAOABV010000107.1:468-633 GCA_026418155.1 candidate division WOR-3 bacterium
CCCTTAGCACCTCTTCAAGGCTGTATCCTTCGGTATGCTTCTGTCTTAGATACCTCAGAAGCTCCCTTACGTTTTCCTGCCTTTCTTCTCCCTTTTTGTAGCTCTCCTCAAGATAGGACCAGAAATCAATCTCCTGCAAAAATTCCTCAAAGGCTAAAGGATAGT
>JAOABV010000108.1 GCA_026418155.1 candidate division WOR-3 bacterium
AATCAGTTAACAGTTATGTTAGGCGGACGCGCGGCAGAAGAATTAGAATTCGGCGACATTTCGACCGGTTCTCGCGACGATATTAACCGCGCCACCCAATTGGCCAGAAAAATGGTCTGTGAGTGGGGAATGAGTGAAAAACTTGGTCCATTAACCTTAGGCAAACCAGATGAAGAAATATTTTTAGGACGAGAAATCGGTTTGCATCGCAATTTCTCAGAAGAGACCGCAAAATTGATTGATAACGAAATAAAACATTTTGTTGATGAAGCCCATAAAAAAGCGTTATCATTACTAAAAGAAAATATTAAAAAACTTAAGACTTTAGCCCAAAAATTACTGGAAAAAGAAATTCTTGACGGCAAAGAGATTGACGAAATTATTGGAATTACACCTTCAACGACCATTTCTGCGATAGACTTCAGAAATGAAGGGATTACATAAAAATTAGATTAGTCTTGAAATGATTTAATGCAATTATCTGGTTCAATTGTTGCTTTAGTCACGCCGTTTGATAAAAAATATCGCCTTGATTTAGAAGGTTTAAAACAAAACATCCAATATCAATTAGCAAACAAGACGAATGGTTTTGTACCATGTGGAACAACTGGCGAATC
>JAOABV010000109.1 GCA_026418155.1 candidate division WOR-3 bacterium
GGCTATATCTTCGTCCTTTAGATGCCTGAATCTGCCCTGTCCTTTTATATACTCTGCCACAGGTTTTAATGGCTCTGATTTATGGGTAATTTTATATCGTCCATTTTCTACTTCATAAAGAGGAAAAATACCTGTCTGAACTGCAAGTCTTCCATATTCAATAGCAAGGTTTGTGGGTATCCTCCATCCAGTGGGACAAACAGAAAGGATGTGGAGATAAGAGGGCCCATTTGTCATCTTTGCCTTTTTTACCTTTGAAAATAGATCAAAGGGATAAGAAGGACATGCTGTGGCTACATATGGGATATTATGAGCTGCAGCAATCTTCGGCATGTTTTTCTTCCATGTAGATTGACCTATACTTCTTTTGCCAGGAGGGCTCGTTGTTGTCATGGCACCATATGGTGTTGCAGAAGAACGCTGAATACCTGTATTCATATATGCCTCATTATCAAGGCAAATGTAAGTAAACTTATGCCCTCTCTCAAGGGCACCTGATAAGGCCTGAAGGCCTATATCACTTGTGCCACCATCTCCCGCTACAGCAATCACATGAATATCCTTTTTTTCAATTTTATTCTTTGCCTGCAATATCTTTATTGC
>JAOABV010000110.1 GCA_026418155.1 candidate division WOR-3 bacterium
AACCTTTGCTATCGCTTCATCTACCGTCGACAAAACTTCTGCAATTTTCTTTTGCTCGGAAAGAGGAGGAAGAGGGAAAGTTATCAATTTTATTAATTTTGATGGACGTACTTCTTTAATTGTGCTACCCATACTATGGCCTATTTCTTTTACTTTTTTTGCTTGTTTTAACAAAACATAATATAAAAATTCATTAATTATGACTTTTGGATTTACGACTATACCGGCAATACCCTGCTTTGTACATAATTTGACTCTTGCAATTCCAACTTTGCCAATTGATGCACCGAATGAAAAAATAACAGTTCCTTCGTTCCATAATTTCGCAGATGAATTTTCTAATCCCAAGTTAGTTAGGTGTCTTTTTGTATTATAAATATCTTTAGTTATATCTTCGATATTTACCCATGGAATATCACCATTAAAATATTCTTTTATTTTGGTCGACGGGGTTCCGCCATCTCCGATATCAACAATTACTTCGCCCAATGATACATATTTCCAATCATATGGCAAAATATCAATTTTCATACTTGTCATTTTTATAACCTTATCAATTTATTTTTTAGCTCTTCATATACT
>JAOABV010000111.1 GCA_026418155.1 candidate division WOR-3 bacterium
ATATAAGACATTGGTATAAGACAATTCACTCTGTAATGAAAAGCCTAAGATGTTAAACTTATGCAACGGGCGTTTGGATTCCAAGGAATATAAAGGAAGGTCATCGGCTTTTAGTTTTTCACCAAAATCAAGCCAAGGTGCGTATGCCCTCTCGGCAATAATATCTTTCTGTCGGTTTAAAACTGAATAAAGAATCTTTAAGCCGTAATTTGACATACCGATTTCATAAATTTCCGGCATTATTAAACAAAAATAAAGCGAATTATTTTGTGGTTCTTTATGGTAGACATTATATTCATTACCGAGATATCGGATTGGTTTTGTAACCAATGGTAAAATTCTTTTCAATTTGTCTTCGAGCATAAACTAAATAATTCCGTTTTCATTGTAATTACAAAATATCATAAAGTCAATCATTGTTACATTTTAACTTGTGCTGGAAAATTATAAAGGTGAGCAATAAATGAATTACATTAAAAATGTTAGCAATAACTTTCAGAAACTTAATTGCCTAACCCGCAGGAATTCTACAGGGACGATGGC
>JAOABV010000112.1 GCA_026418155.1 candidate division WOR-3 bacterium
AAAACATAGGATTTTAAATAAATCAAATGACAAAATATAATAAATATCCACAAAATTGGACTGCAATTAGATTAAGAGCGCTTGTTCGTTACTATAAAGGCAAATTACCATATGAGATTATTGAATATCAGGAAGAAAATAGCCTTCCGTATTTATCTGCTGAATACTTAAGGAATGGTATTGCCGAAAAGTTTGTAAAATCATTTGAGGATACAATAATAGTCAATGATAATGATATAGTTTTGTTGTGGGATGGTTCTAATGCAGGTGAATTCTTTTTAGGTAAAAGAGGAGTGCTTTCTTCAACGATGGTTAAAATTGAATTAAATGATAACCGGGTTCATCATCAATTTCTTTTTTATTCGTTAAAACAAAAAGAGAAATTTCTTCAAAATCAAACAAAAGGAACAGGAATTCCGCATGTCGAAAAAAACGTTTTTGAGAATCTCCAAATCCCTCTTCCGCCTCTTTCCGAGCAAAAGAAAATTGCAGAAGTTTTGTCGACGGTAGATGAAGCGATAGCAAAGGTTGATGA
>JAOABV010000113.1 GCA_026418155.1 candidate division WOR-3 bacterium
GGTTAGTAGTTAACCGATACGCGCTTTGAAAGAAAAAGTCGCATTGCATAAATCCCAAATTAGAAAAAACAAGTAAAAAGCCACGAGAACGAACATCAGTTAATAAAAATAAACCAATGTTGAAAACTTTTTCTTTAATTTTTATAACATCAGTTAATAAAAACAAACCAATGTTGAAAACTTTTTCTTTAATTTTTATAACATCAGTTAATAAAAACAAACCGATGTTGAAAACTTTTTCTTTAATTTTTATAACATTTAAGTTTTTGAAACTTTCATAATTTTACACTTTCATTTTCCTATAGCCTTTTTGCAAAAAATCATTTTCTCAACTTTATTACTGGTATTAATCCAGGATATTTTTAATAGAAAAAGAAGTTATGTTGCAAAAATCAATCAGTTGGAGATTTTGATAAAAAGATGGTTGGTTTGGTCATCTTCTAATTAAGCATATGATAGACTTTGAGATTATATTTATAGACTTAAGATTCAAGAAACAAAATGGCGGACACAATGAGGGGGCTAGGGTGGGGCT
>JAOABV010000114.1:0-369 GCA_026418155.1 candidate division WOR-3 bacterium
GTAGAGGTCACCTGCTTACTGCATTGAAACTTTTTTGAACTCTTCAAGGGTTTTGATAAAAATAACCTTGTAGGCATCAGAGTGGATGATTTTTATGATGTGTTGTTGGATTGCTTCTAACATCATACTTCTTCAAAAAATGTCAAAAAATGTATTAGGTTGGTGAATAATACCTTTTACATCGCATAAATAGAGGGCAACAGAGAAGCGCCGGTGTGAATATATGCAATATGAATGCCCCCACATTGAAACTTTGTATAAAAGTGCCGCTCCGCTTGTTATATATATCCCGTGGTTTTTAATGTTCTTCGTTTCCATCCATACTTTTGAGTTTTCTATCCAAACCTTAGATGCTTTAATCCCTATCTG
>JAOABV010000114.1:379-534 GCA_026418155.1 candidate division WOR-3 bacterium
GTAGAGGTCACCTGCTTACTGCATTGAAACTTTTTTGAACTCTTCAATAGTTTTGATAAAAATAACCTTGTAGGCATCAGAGTGGATGATTTTTATGATGTGTTGTTGGATTGCTTCTAACATCATACTTCTTCAAAAAATGTCAAAAAATGTAT
>JAOABV010000115.1 GCA_026418155.1 candidate division WOR-3 bacterium
ATTTCAGCAATTTTTTGCTGCTCGGGACCGGAAGGCAGAGGTATTTTTAAATTTATCACACTATCTTTTGACGCTCTTTGTCTCCCCGTCGTCCCTATCATTGATGCTATAATTTGATTTCTAAACTTAGGATATTTTAGAATATAAAACAAAAATAAATTGTTGATATTCTCACATGCTATGGGGAAAACTTCAGTCGTTGCCAATGCAACCCCATTCGGAATATCATTTGGAACAATACCTTGTTTACCATTCTCTAATGAAGGGGTTATCTTTGCTAATAATAAATCTCCGGCTTCACAATATGTAAAACTTGATATGCTCTCTTTTTTTCTTACTTGATACCTTACATAAATATTCGAATTGGAAACCAAATCCATTGGTATAAAAGCGATAGCGTCTAAATTACTTATATCTTTATTTTGTCTTATATTCGCAACTTCAATGAGCTTTACCACTTCCCACTCTTTTGGAATTTGGCAATTGAGTTCTTTGCTATACTTAAATTCTTTATGCCCGATGCCTTT
>JAOABV010000116.1 GCA_026418155.1 candidate division WOR-3 bacterium
GGCAAGGACAGTATATTTATGCGGGCGGTGATGACTTATTGGCATTTGGACCGGTAGAGCAGATGCTTAAAACTTGTGCTCAGATAAGAAGAATATTCTTAAAAAAAGTTGGGAAGACTGCTAGTATCGGGATTGTTATAACTCATTACACAAATCCTTTAAGAAAAGACCTTGAACTGGTCCGAGAAAATTTAGAAAAAGCCAAAGAAGAATATGGCCGAGACGCCTTAGTAATTGCTATTCACTTGTCATCAGAAAGTATAATAGAATTTGGTTCTAAATGGGATATTTCAGTTAATGGAACTCAAAAATCATTTGATACAATAATAAGAGAGTTTTTATCTTTATTTAACTTAGAAAAATTAAAGATTGGCTTTATTTTTGATTTAATAAAAGAACTGCGCGCTTGTTATTGGGTAGATAATCATAGAAAATATTTCTTAAAAGAAATATTTGAATTAGAAGCACTGCGGTTATACAAAAGACATCGGCCAGGATTTAATCAACTTCCTCAATCCGAAAAAGA
>JAOABV010000117.1 GCA_026418155.1 candidate division WOR-3 bacterium
AGGACCATCCGCTGAATAATTTTCACAAGTTCAATATATTAACAAAGACTGACAATGTCAAGTAGAAGGAAGATAATCTTAGTTATTATGAAAATGCACGAGTTGAAAAAAGATTGAAAATGACATATGAATTATAAATTGTGAAGAAACTTGAAATGCAGTAATAACAATTTTCTGAATAATTACCCACAAAATACAATTTGCAAGGTTAGTCTTATATGAAAGCAAAATAATACTACAAGCGCAAAGAATAGTTTTGAGTTGTCATTATGGGCACAGCAAAGATTCTATCTGCGGAGCAGTATTTTGTGAGACCGCTCATGAAATTCAAGTTAACATTATTTTGTCGGTTATGACTCTTAGGTGTGCCCTGTGTTTTTAATTCCCATCCGCACACAGATGTTTTGCATCTCTTATTTAAAATAAATTTTGAGAAGTTTCAAAATTAACTCTTGATAATAATCGGACTTACATACTTCTTGCTTATTGTCTCTCTACATCTGGCTTTTCTTATCTCCAGTCA
>JAOABV010000118.1 GCA_026418155.1 candidate division WOR-3 bacterium
TGTCTACGAAGGTTTTAATTTCCTGCAGACTCCCTTGCTTGACTTCTGCCCTAAATCCCTGAGACTTTACATACTTTTCAAGGTCAGTTATGAGAGCACCTTTTAATCTTGGGTCGTAGGTCTCTTCCGCTATTCTCTCTTGGGGAACGGGGATGCCATAGAAGCTAAGGACAGAACTTAGGGATGCGGGACCACAAAAATGGTCCCGCTGTTTTACAAAGGGCACATCCAGCATTTTTGAATGGGCAAATAGGAATAAGAAAAGGATAAACAAAACAATCATGCCTCTGTCTCTTATACACATCT
>JAOABV010000119.1 GCA_026418155.1 candidate division WOR-3 bacterium
CTAACGATTTGTATGTTCAAAGTCAAGTTGGAATTGTTGACCTTGATAAAGTTGTTCCTTCTCATTTTTTTATAATAACGCCTGACCAGGTAAAAGTTGAAGAAAACCCTCGTTTTCCTCAAACATTACAAAACAGAAATTTTGCTCAAGGAGTATTGTTTTATAGAGAAAAATTAAAGAAAATAGATTTTTTCCAATTGACTTCGGATTCTATAACGCCAGCTTGGGGTGTTCCCACTTTAATGAGCATTGACGGACAATTATGTGTTGTGGCTGGCAACTTGCGATATAATTTGTTAGCAGAAATATACAAAAATGATGAATGGACACAGTCGTACAAAAATCATTTACAAGAGTATCTGAAACTTCATAATATTAATTTTGATTTATCTCGGATAGAAAAACCCATTTTAGTAAAAATGGTAACTCAACCCTTATCTCCTCAGGAGATTGTAGCATTCTGCTACTTTGCTAATAAGGTAGATGTCAGGTATGTTGGTATAATGC
>JAOABV010000120.1 GCA_026418155.1 candidate division WOR-3 bacterium
CCACAAAACATTGCGCGGACCACGCGGCGGGATGATTCTTTGCAAGCAGGAGTTTGCTCAAAAGATAGATAAGGCAATTTTCCCAGGAATTCAGGGCGGCCCTTTGATGCATGTTATTGCTGCAAAGGCAGTTGCCTTTAAGGAAGCTATGTCACCAGAGTTTAAGGAATATCAGGCGCAAATCGTAAAAAATGCTGCCAAGTTAGCTGAAAAGCTTAAAGCTAGAGGTTTTCATATGGTTTCCGGTGGGACAGACAATCACCTTATGCTTTTAAACCTTACAAATAAAGGATTGACTGGAAAGGTTGCAGAGAAGGTTTTAGACGAGGTAGGAATTACCGTAAATAAAAACACTGTACCTTTCGAAACACTCAGTCCATTTGGGACAAGCGGTATCCGAATCGGAACCCCTGCGGCAACTACAAGGGGAATGAAGGAAAGCGAAATGGAAATTACTGCGGAAATAATTGCTGATACCCTAGAAAACCATGAAAATGCTGAAGT
>JAOABV010000121.1:0-252 GCA_026418155.1 candidate division WOR-3 bacterium
GATTTATTTAGAAGCTTATTATTATCTGATAAGAGATGATAGAAGAAGAGTTTGTAATAAAAAATAATTTAGGTTTACATTTAAGACCAGTAAATGAATTAGTTTCAAAAATTTCGAAGTATAAATCAAATATAAAAATATTAAAAAATGATGAAATTGCTGATGGTAAAAGTGTGATGGATATTTTAACACTTATAGTTTCTTGTGGTGATAAAATTAAAGTCATAGTAGAAGGAGAAGATGAAGAACAAG
>JAOABV010000121.1:262-501 GCA_026418155.1 candidate division WOR-3 bacterium
AAATCAGAGAAAATATTAAAAGGTATAGCTGCTTGTGAAGGAATAGCTATAGGTAGAGCATTTTTGCTTGAACAAGGAGAAGATTTGTTTTTCATACCTATTAGAAAGATATCTAAAGAGAATATTAAAAAAGAAATATCAAGATATAGCGAAGCCTTAGAAGCTACAAAAAAACAACTTATTGAGACTAAAGAAAGGATACTTAAAGCTTTAGGTAAACAGCATGCTGATTTAATAGA
>JAOABV010000122.1 GCA_026418155.1 candidate division WOR-3 bacterium
CCAACTCAGCACCTACCTCATCCCCACCGTGCTGGACATTCCCGAAAAAGTCGAGACCGTCCTCGTGGAAGTGCGCGACCCGAACGGACCCTGGGGCGCGCGCGGCGTGGGCGAACTGCCCTACTTGCCCGTCGCTCCCGCCATCGCCGCCGCCATCCACGACGCGACGGGCGTATGGATTGATGAATTCCCGTTCACGCCGGAGCGTGTGCTGCGGGCGCTGGGAAAGATTTGAGCCTCTGTATCCGAAAACCGCTTTCATGTCATGCTGAGCGGAGCGAAGCATCCCTTCTCCCGCTGGAAACCTTTCTGACACGGTAGAGATTCTTCGTCGCTTCGCTCCTCAGAATGACATTGTGCTGGGAATCGCTGGGGCGCAGTACCAGCGGAATAGGGGGATGGCAATGCCGGTTTCGGGGCCGAAGCCGCCATGGTTGCGGGTGAGATTGCCCGCGGGCGGCGCGTCTCGGGAAGTGAACAGCCTGCTGGACAACCTGGGGT